>JBDTVF010000008.1:0-34155 GCA_040007325.1 Ginsengibacter sp.
TATTCAATAAATAATTATGAATGATCGCGAGATAGAATATTGCATTACCGTCGCCTCCCGCCAGCGAACTATAGAGGTGATCTAATGCAAGCTGCTCATTTTCTGCAACAGAATTTTTTAAGAATGAATATTTGTGGAGTACATACCGGTTGCGATGTATTGTCCATGCCGCTTTAATGTGATATTCCATGAAATCACTTTCCAGGTTCCAGCTGCGTATACGATCAAGCAACCACATCGATGAGTCGGGTTGCTCAATGTTTGAATAGCTTTCATAAAGAGCATTGCTGATCTGCATAATGTCCACCTGTGCATAGGTGTAATTACCGGGTGCGAATACGCTTTTGAGATTATTCTGATAATTTTTTTCAAAAAACAGGAATGCTTTCTTTAATGGTTCAATGCAATTTCTATAACCGAGGTAATCCGCAGCTCTCTCATATTTATACATTCCATTATAGTACCAGCCAACATAATAAGTGCTGTCAAGCCGAATGAATTCGCGGCTGCGTGGCAGTGCATCTTTATCATAATAATTTACGCCAAGCCGCTTCGCATCTATTTCGTACCGTTGACTGCTGTATTGTGCTTCTGTCGCTACGTGGCAACAAAGCGTAATTAAGAACAGAATATATTGTATCAGTCGCTGTTTCAAAGAAAGCCTTAATTTATTTTCAGTTTAGACAGTCTGTCCATTTCCGCCATAGTAATTTGATTCAACGCATTTGCTTTTGCATCTTTATTTTTATAAAGCAGGCGATGATGTAATACCGGTTGAGCAAGATCTTTCACATCATCTTCTATTACATAGGTGCGGCCATTTACAAGGGCATACGCTTTTAGACATTTTAGAAAAGTGATTCCGCTTCTCGTGGAGGCCGCCAGAACGATATCGGGATTTTTACGCGTAGCCCACACGATGTTGCGCACGGCTTTTATGATCTCATCATGTACGAAAACATTTTCGCTTTGTTCCTGTAAATGCATGATCTCTTCTATGCCTAATACCTGTTTTATATGGAGCAAATTATCATTGATTCCAAGATAATTTTTATAGATATCCAGTTCGGTATCTTCATCTACATAACCAAAAATAATCTTAATAAAAAAGCGATCGAGTTGAGCTGCCGGCAGGGGATAGGTGCCTTCCATCTCAACGGGGTTTTGCGTGGCGATAGTAAAAAAAAGATCACTTAATTTATAGGTGACTTCGCCCATAGTGATCTGGTTCTCTGCCATGCACTCCAGCAATGCAGACTGCACCTTCGGCGACGCACGATTTATTTCATCCGCCAATAATACATTACAGAAGAGAGGACCTTTTTTGAAGATGAATTCCTTTTTTACATCATCAAAAATGTGAGAGCCTAACAGGTCCATAGGAAGCAAGTCCGGTGTAAATTGTATACGCTTAAAGTTAACAGCCGCGTTTCCCATTTCGCCTGAAATGCTTTGTGCAAGCGTTTTTGCCATTACAGTTTTGCCTGTTCCGGGATTGTCTTCCATTAATATATGGCCCTTCGCCAGCAACGCAGTGAGCACAAATTTTATCTGGTTTCTTTTGCCTTTTATAACTGTCTCGATATTATCTGTTAGCCTGACTATGTTTTGTAATGCCGTCTCAGTGTTCACTGTTTCCATCAATTATATTTTTGGTTTTGAATAAAAGTTTATTGTTCTGTAAAAATTTAAAAACTTAGAGAAGCGAGTCTTGAACGTAACCTGTTGTTTTATTTTTTGATAAAATGGTCGATAAAAATTATTTACTGTTTCCTGTTCAGGATTTGTAAGTTGTTCGTCAGAATATTTTGTTTTTAGATATACCTGCATAAACTTAGACAGGCTCGTGCCAAAGCGCGGATCAATGGTGTCATGTGCATATTGTAACATAGGTGTGGTGCCTTTGGAGAAGCCAAGTTGATTTAAATAATAAGTTGCCGCCATATAACTGTAATAGGCTTTTGAGCGTACCTCTTTTTTATTTTTTGCTTTAGACTGGTACCATTTGAATATAAGCCATGGCATCGCAAAAAGAAGCAGGATAAGAAATGCTAAAATGGAGACTCCTATCCATACCATCTTTGTGAAAGAAATAGTTTTCGGCTTGGTAGTAACTTTTGGCTGCTGCTTTTCCTGCGTGGAATCTATTATTTTGATCTCGTCAATAGGAGCAGGCTTTGGAATTTTCGCAAATATTTCTTTGTAATCATTGCTGTCTTTTAGCACGATATTTTTAAACTGTTCTGAAAAAGATAGCGCGGTAACTTGATTACCCCTATGCAATTCTGAAAGTGGCACCTGGCCACTGTCGCGATTTATTGTAGCCAGTGAAACATCCATGTCAAGGTTAACGGGTCGGTCGAGTGCAAAAGTTTTATCGTTGTAGATCATTTGAGTAACAGACATGCTTACCCTTTTCTTTACTGTATCAACTTCCAAAACATTTCCATTCGTAACAAATAAGGCAGTTTGTACCGTCACTGGCGGCGTGCCATCAGGAGCCGGAGCTTCCTGTTGGTCGGTACTTGGTATGGTTGTATCAAAATCTATCCATCCATAGCCCGGGAAATATACCTGTGTCCAGGCATGGGACTGGTCGTCATAAAACCAATACCAACCTTTGTTCTTACTGCTGCGATCGACCGTAAGAAAGCCTGTGGCAACTCTTGTTGGAAGTCCCAGTGCTCTCAATAAAAACAATGTGGCACCGGCATAGTAAGCACAATAACCTTTTCGATTTTCAAAAAGAAAGTAGTTGAGTTTACTGGCGCTGGGTAATCCCGGCACTCCCGGATTATCCGTGTATTTAAATAATGGTTGGCCTGTTTCGTCTTTGCTTAGAAAATAATTTCTAATTGCTATTATCTTATCAACCGGCGATATAGCATTTTTGGTTATTTCTTTTGCCAGCGTTCTTATTGAATCAAAGTCATCTCCTTTAGGAATAAATGTGTAATAATTCATGAAGGCGGGGTCCTCGTTATTCCAGTTATTCACTTTACGCAATTCGTCAAAGCGTTGCTTTTGAAAATCTTCCAGCTGTACATTCCCTGCGGGATTGTAAACAAAGTATGCGCTGTTAAGATCACTCACGAGCATCTTTGCACGATAGGCACTTTTAAATTGTTGTTTGTATTCTTTTTCAATCGCAATTGGCTGGCAAAAAAATGCGGTGCTTGGTGCAAGAAATTCTTTTGGTGACAGAAGCGCTTTATACACTTCGGTGCTTACCACCTTTCTTTTTAAAAAACCTTTGGCACTATCAAGTACTGACGAATCTGACTTTGTAAAATATAAAGGGATCTTTGAAGGGTCGGGCTGAAACAGATCATTCGATGGCATCAGGCTATCTACTTCAAGCGTCTGGGTGAGGGTGTCGAACTTTGTATAATAATCGTAAGTAAAATAGAGAGGGTTCGGAACGTCGGAGTTGGGAAAATAATTATCAAGCTTTGCGATGAACACTAATTGCTTTGTTGATTTGCGTCCGCCACCGAGACCCATTTGTTTTTTATTACTTACGCTTCCATCTTTATTTTCCTTAGTAAGGCTTTCTGCATTTCCCTCTTGCTTGGGAGCACCGCCGCCGTATTGCTTTTCAATAGCATTAAATTCTTTTTTATAAAATGAAAATATCAGCAATAATATGAGCCCGGCAACGATCGCGAACCCCAATAGTTTTTTTAAGATAAACCATGTAAAATTCGGTTCATCTTTATTCATGTTTCTTATAAGCTCGGCAGTATATATTATGTAAAACGCAAACAATAATACTGGCGCAAATGCAGCTACCAGTTTTTTTGCGGTGATATCAGTTGTGTTGCTTATTACAAGAATTTGTATAAGCATCAGCAAAGCTGAAAGTATTACCGGAAACCAGCGTACACGTGCGAAGGCCCATCCCGAAACCCAACCAAGAAGAAACAGGAATGAAAAAATATAGAATTTCGTGATGGCATAAAAAGCAGTAAACTCGCCCGTAAAAATGTTGCTCACAATCTTACTTGCGACAAATAATAAAAAAAGCAATGGCAAAAAAGTTGTGATAAACCGAAAGCGAAAATTGTAAAATATATTTCCGGCGATGAGGCCAGAGGTAAGAAATAAGCTTTCGTTGATCCACTGATTTTCAAGTACAGAATAATAAATGTTCAGGTGCCAAAGCATGTATGCGCCAACAATAGCAGTAGGCAATATCAGTAACACCAGCTGGGCTACAATTGATCTCGTGCCGCCTCCAAACAAAAGCATGCTGCTACTTCCAACGATATTTTTTAGTTTAATTTTTTTCAACTTTAATTTTTCGTTTTCACATTATGACCCGGTAACAACTATACGATCAAAATTTCACAATCACTTTTATCTAATAAATTCTTTATCGCTTTTTCGTTGTCTATCATTTTTCTTTTTAGAGGTGATAAATTATATGAGAGCTTGAGTTTTTCCTGGCTGTTTCCCTGTGGTTTAATAAAAAGCCATTGAAACCAATCTGTAACTTTGGCTTTTTCAAAACTGTTACTTAACTCTATAAAAACTACAGCCAAACCTCTGCCGGATCTTTCAAGTATTTCAGCAACCTGTTTGGCATCATTGAATGAAGAGATACAAAGTACGGAAGCATTCGCCTGGTTGAAATATTGAACGAGATCATTGTTTTGTTGCCACGATGCGGTACTAATAATATACTTAACCTTTTGCAACACATCATCCGCAAAATAGTTCTTGCTTTGCTGATCCGGGATAAACTGCAACAATACATTTTGCCTGCTTAGTTGCTCATAATTACTCCAAACAACTGTTTTAAAATAATCCAGGAAGATCGTATTGAAATTTTCGTAGAGATCGCCACTCAATGTATTGTGGAATGACGCATAAAAATAAATATGCGAAGCATACGGATCATTTGTCTCGGGGATTCGAACCACCAGCTCTTTGTTCTTTGCATAGATCTTCCATACGATTCTTCTCACGTCATCATTGTCTTCAAAGTTTTTATAATTAAGAAACTCGCCTTCCACTTTTCGAATCTCCTCAATCCGCGTATTAGTTTCTTCAGTTCTTTTAGGCTGAACGATTAGTTCCCGGGAATTGAAACGCGGTGGTGCTTTGAAGAATTTACTTTTGGCGGCGTGTTGTGTAGCAAATGAAAAGAATTGAAAAAAATCTTCGAAGTAGATGACGCCGCTGGTGATGTCATATTCTTTTACATTGGTTATCGGCCATGTGTATTGTCCATATACATCTGATGAAAACAAACTTGGGTTCCTTTTCAAAACCGGTAAAAACTTTTTTGAAATAGTATGCCCGTCATATATCAATCGCATTCTTATATAACCAAACAATGGCTTGATAATTTTTTTAATACTAATTACTACATCCTGTTTTTCACTCAATGAATTTTCTCCCTGGGGAATTTGTATGTCGAGGCTGGTGACGTTGTTTTTCTTATTAAGCAAAAATAATAACCATGGCACAAGAGCTGTTACAAAGGAAAATATCAAAATAGAAAATGTGAACCAAAATGTCACTGAAATAAAAAGTGCGATAATAGCAGTACGTGACGTTTCCGGCAACGCATTAGTTTTTTGAAGCCATGATGCAGCCCATACCAGGATAAGAAGCAGTACGGCCAGGTGAAGCCGAAACGGTAGCAAGTATCCTATGCGTCTAATACTATTTCTGATGGCTGCGATCTTCATTTGCCGTAAAATTCAATCAAATAAAACATAAATAAAAACCAAAATCGTTAGCCGGAGTTGCAAACAGGCGCATTTGCTGATTTTATATTTTCTTTGCACGAAGGTTGACTCAATGATTGTATACGATTCATGCCCCGTGTGTGGCAGCAAAAATATTCTTCCTGTACTCACTGCCAGGGACTATACTGTTTCGCATGAAGATTTTGAAATCTGGGAATGCCGGCATTGCACATTACGGTTTACACAAAATGTACCGGAACAGGAAGATATCGGTCTCTATTATCAATCCGAAGATTATATTTCTCATAGTGACACCACTGAGGGCTTGGTAAGTAAGTTGTATCATAAAGTACGTAAACACACCCTACAGCAAAAGAGGAGTCTTGTCGAGAAATTTACGCATTTGAAGAAAGGTAATATCCTCGACATTGGTTGTGGTACGGGGGCCTTTCTGAATACGATGCACAAAGCAAGTTGGACAATTACCGGGCTTGAACCCGATGAGAACGCACGCCAAAAAGCGATGGAATTGTATGGATTAAAAGCAGAAATGTTGGATACACTTTTCTCGTTGCCGGCGGAGAATTTAGATGCGATTACCATGTGGCATGTGCTGGAACATGTTCATGACCTTCACGGTTATGTAAGCCAGCTTAAAAATTTGTTGAAGCCTGCAGGTAATTTGTTCATCGCGGTGCCCAATCATACTTCTTATGATGAAGAAGTGTATAAGGAATTTTGGGCTGCATATGATGTGCCCAGGCACCTGTATCATTTTTCACCGCAGTCAATGCAGGAACTTTTAGCGATGCATGATTTTGAAATAATATCGAAAAGGCCCATGTGGTACGATAGCTTTTATGTAAGTATGCTCAGTGAAAAGTATAGATCGGGTAAGTCAAAAATGCCAGCAGCCATTTTAAACGGGATTTTATCAAATAGCAGGGCGATTATTAACACCGATAAATGCAGCTCCGTGATATACGTGGCGCAGGCTGCCAATTTTCCCTCGGCATAGTTGTTTAGCTGATCGCTTAAAAAGCTAATTCATCTTTATTTCAAACAGCTTCGGCCAGTGTTTGCCGGTAACAAAAAGTCTGTTGGTCGCACTGTCATACGCAATGCCGTTAAGTACTGCTTCGTCACCCACATTTGCTGTAGGGTCATATTGCTTTAGCAAGCCGGTAAAGTTCATAATTCCTACCGCATGGCCATTGCTTGTGTCAATCTTGATGATATTATTATTATACCATCGGTTTGCATAAACATAGCCGTTTATATATTCTAATTCATTAAGGCTATCGAGCTCTCCGCGATTGTCAGCTACCGTAAGAACTTTGATAGTCTTCATTTCTTTTTTGGCTTCATCAGGCCGTACAAAATATAGCTTTGACGAGCCGTCGCTTATTATAAGATCGCTGCTGTCATGGGTAATTCCCCAGCCTTCAACACTCCAATGATAGGTATTTACCGGATGCATTATATCATCAGCGTTGTACTCGTATATTTTGTGATTCTGCCAGGTGAGCTGGTAAATTTTATTTTTAAAAATTGTAATGCCTTCTCCAAAGACGGCAGGGTCGGGGATCAAATATTCCTTTTCCGCCTTCCCGGTTTTCAGATCCACAATTTTGAGTTTTGACTCTTTTGGTTCACCCGTGCCCTCATATAATTTTCCATTGTGATATTCTAATCCCTGTGTAAAAGCTGTGGCATCATGCGGGTATACATTTTCTACTGAAAAAGTAATTGGCTGGGGAGCAGGTAGAACAGCCACTGTTGGTAATGAAGTATCAATGTCGGGGGTCGAATTATTATTATTGCAGGAGAGTATAGCAATAAGCAATAGAAGCGTAATAAATTTATTCAAGCGATATATTTTTTAAAGATGTAAATGTAACAAACGGCATTGTTCCCGCTGTTAACTCATTTGTAAATTTTAATGTTGGATAATTTTGATCTTTGCATAATAATAGTTTTATTTGTGGATCGAACCTCTGTTTTGGCAATTCATCTCTCGTTTTCGCCAGTTAATAATTCGGTTTAATATTTACCTCGACTCCACTTATCCCATGCAATAGTTAACAAGTAATCTCCTATGTAATCCCGTTCATTGTTCATTTCACAAGTGTGAATACAAAAAACTGGGGGTACATGAAATTTAGTTTTACATTAATGGCAATATTATTTGCCTTTTACGCACAAGCACAACGCTGCGCCACCGATGGTTTTTCAGTTAATAACGGCCCGATGTTGCAGGCGGTTCCCAACGGAGCTTCACAAATCACCACAGGAAGAGATACACTTCCGAACGAGGTAATTGTAATACCTGTAGTAATTCACGTATTATATAATAACAGCGCTCAAAACATCAGTGATGAGCAAATCCTTTCTCAAATAAAATCGCTGAACGAAGATTACCGGAGATTAAATTCCGATACAATATTTACACCTGCACCATTTAAAAAATTTGCTGCGGACACACGAATTATTTTTTGCCTCTCTAAAGTTGATCCACAAGGCAGGTATACATCAGGTATTATAAGAAAATACACCAAGGAACAATATTGGCTATCCGATGACGAAATGAAATTTTCTTCAAAAGGTGGCGACGATGCATGGGATGCTTCGAAGTATCTCAACATTTGGGTATGCAATCTTTTTGGAAGAACACTTGGTTATTCTGTATTCCCTGGTGGTCCTCCCGAGAGAGACGGAGTAGTGATACAATCTAACGTATTTGGTACGACCGGTGCATTGAATCCGGAATTCAATAAAGGGCGTACAGCGACCCATGAGATTGGCCATTGGCTGAGCCTTCAACATTTGTGGGGCGATGGAGCGTGTGGAGATGACGGAGTAGATGACACGCCGCCTCAACAAACCAATAATACTTATTGCCCAAGCTTCCCGCACACATCGCTTTGCTCTGCTGATGAAAATGGAGACATGTATATGGACTTTATGGACTTTACAGATGATGTCTGCATGAATATGTTTACTACAGGTCAGAAAAACAAAATGCGAAGCCTGTTTGCATTGGGAAATCCAAGAAATTCATTTCTAAATTCTAATGTTTGTGATAGTTCTTTAGCGCAAGGTGGCCCGATACCGAATGACACGCTTACCGTGGAGATGAAAGTAAGCGTTTATCCTAATCCATTTACCAGCCAGGTAGTTATTAGCAGTGCCAATGCGGGAGATTTAGTTGGTAGAACCTTGAAACTATATGACATCACAGGAAAATTATTTGTTTCAAAAATTCTGGATGCACAAAAAACAACTTTGCAAGTCGCCAATCTGCCAACTGGAATTTATGTCATTAAGATTGACGGCCTGAAATCGCAAGGAGTTTTTAAGCTTATCAAACAAAGCAGTTATTCGAAATAGGCGTGCAAGAAGTATTCGAAGAATCTTAACACTTTGATGTCATCCGGGCTTTACCTTTGTTTCGTATTTTATAAAAAAAATCGAAATGAAAAGAATTACATATTTGGCAGGTCTTTTATTCACCTTACTTTTTTCGAACTGCTCACAGTCACAAACTAAAAATTCCAAATACCCTGAGCCTGAAATGGTTGCTCAAAATGTGAGCTTTCCTGTAAAGCATTCTGAAAAAGAATGGAAGCAGATGCTGACGCCCGCGCAGTATTATATTCTCCGGCAAGAGGGAACGGAAAGGCCATTCAGCGGTAAACTGAACCACTTCTATAAAAAAGGTACCTACTATTCTGCAGCAACCCTGCAACCCGTTTTTAGCTCAGAGACAAAATTTGATTCAGGCACCGGTTGGCCGAGTTTTTATGCACCTATAAGTAAAGATGCTGTGAAACTTGTAAAAGATGAAAGCCTGGGATCCATGCGTTTGGAAGTGGTTGATTCGAAATCCGGTTCACACCTTGGCCACGTTTTCGATGATGGACCCGCTCCGACAGGGAAGCGTTATTGCCTGGATTCAGATGCGCTCATTTTTGTACCTGAAGGTGGCAAGCCGCCGGTAAGTGCTAAATAGTTTTCGTACCACACTTCGAGGTGATTTATTGACTATTCAGCATTGACGTGTATCTTTCGGCCATGACTCCCGAACGCCGAAACCGGCTGACAAAAGTTCTCAATCACCGTCAGCCTGATCTTACTGTCATATTGGAAAATGTATTTGATCCGCATAATGTATCTGCGGTTATCCGCACCTGCGATGCGGTGGGCATACAGGAGGTTTATGTATTAAATACCCGCATTCCTCCAATGAAAAAATGGGGTTACAGAAGTTCTTCCACCGCCAGTGAATGGCTTACCATTCAACAATTCACCGAAGCTGAATCTTGTTTCAAAATCATTAGAAGTAAATATCAAAAAATATATGCAACGCATTTAAGTGAAGCCTCAAAGTCAATTTATGATCTTGACCTCACGCAATCAACCGCCCTTATTTTTGGTAATGAAACTTTTGGTGTAAGTGATGATATCCGAAAATATGCCGACGGCACTTTAATTATCCCTCAAGTTGGAATTATCAAATCACTCAACATTTCGGTAGCCTGTGCGGTTACCCTCTATGAAGCCTTTCGCCAAAAAACTCTAAAAGGCCACTATCTTGAAAGCCGTCTGCCGGGTGAACAGGCAAATGAAATAAGAACCAAGTGGAACATGGATTGAATTTTTCATTTTCCGTGACCGAAGTCTAACGTAATGTGAAATTTTGACCGTTTTGTCTTAATCAAACCTGACAGGTGCTGTTATTAACCTGCCAACAAAGCTGATTCAACGCTTTGGTACAATTATTCGTGTTACATTTGCAGCCCTCCAAAGGCTCTCTTTGGACAATTACAAAATCAAAAAAATTAAAAAAATTATGGCAAAAGAATCATTTGAACTCTTTGATGACAGGGTTCTGGTTAAGCCCAATGCGGCTGAAGAAAAAACTGCGGGAGGTATCATCATTCCTGATACTGCTAAAGAAAAGCCCCAGAAAGGTAAAGTGGTGGCAGTCGGCAAAGGAAAGTATGCAGAGCAAACGGGGCAGTTAATCCCTTTGCAAATTAAAGCCGGCGATACCATTATGTATGGTAAATATGGCGGCACTGAAATTACGATTGAAGGCGAAGATTATCTCATTATGAGAGCGTCGGATATTTTAATGAAAGTGAGCTAAATCATTTTTTTTAAATTTTTTAAAACAATAAATAATTATGTCAAAACAAATATTTTTTGATATCGATGCCCGCAACAAAATGAAGCGTGGTGTAGATACATTGGCAAATGCTGTTAAAGTAACGCTCGGACCAAAAGGCAGGAATGTGGTAATTGAAAAGAAATTCGGTGCGCCTGCAATAACCAAGGATGGTGTAACAGTTGCAAAAGAGATCGAATTGGAAGATCCTATTGAAAACATGGGTGCTCAAATGGTAAAGGAAGTAGCTTCTAAAACTGCAGACATTGCAGGTGATGGTACTACTACCGCTACTGTTCTTGCCCAGTCAATCATTAGCGAAGGGTTGAAAAACGTGGCTGCCGGTGCAAATCCAATGGATTTGAAACGTGGTATAGACAAAGCTGTTACGGCTGTAGTTGAGCATTTGAAAAAACAATCTACTTCAGTTGGAGACGACAGTGCAAAGATCGAGCAGGTTGCTTCTATTTCTGCAAATAATGATGAATCAATCGGTAAGCTGATTGCCCAGGCAATGCAGAAAGTAGGTAAAGAAGGTGTTATCACTGTAGAAGAAGCAAAAGGTACGGATACCACTGTAGAAGTGGTAGAAGGTATGCAATTCGACCGTGGTTACATTTCTCCATATTTCGTTACAAATAGCGAAAAGATGGAAGCTGAACTGGAAAACCCTTTCATCCTGATATATGATAAGAAAGTGTCTACAATGAAAGACATTCTTCATATCCTTGAAAAAGTTGCTCAAACAGGACGCCCGTTATTAATCATTGCAGAAGATTTGGAAGGTGAAGCATTAGCAACATTGGTAGTAAATAAACTCCGCGGAACTTTAAAGGTTGCTGCCGTAAAAGCTCCTGGTTTTGGTGACCGCAGGAAAGAAATGTTGGCTGATCTTGCTGTACTTACAAGTGGTATCGTGATAAGTGAAGAGCAGGGTTACAAATTAGAGAATGCTGATCTTACTTATTTAGGTGAAGCTGCTTCTGTAACGATCGATAAAGACAACACAACTATCGTTGATGGTAAGGGTGATAAAAAAGATATCAAGGCAAGAGTAAACCAGATCAAAGCACAAATAGAAACTACTACATCAGACTATGATCGTGAAAAATTGCAGGAGCGTCTTGCTAAGTTGAGCGGTGGTGTTGCGGTATTATACATTGGTGCTGCTACTGAAATGGAAATGAAAGAAAAGAAAGATAGAGTAGATGATGCATTACACGCTACGAGAGCAGCTGTTGAAGAAGGTATTGTTGCTGGTGGTGGTGTAGCTTACATTCGCGCTATTGAGAGTTTGGAGAAATTGAAAGGTATTAATGATGACGAAACTACAGGTATACAGATTGTAAAACGTGCGGTGGAAGAACCCCTTCGCCAGATCGTTGTAAACAGTGGTATTGAAGGTAGCATCGTAGTTCAGAAGATCAAAGAAGGTAAGAAAGATTTTGGATTCAATGCCCGTACGGAAGTATATGAAAATTTACTTGCTGCTGGTGTTATTGATCCAACAAAAGTTACACGTATCGCTTTGGAAAATGCAGCTTCTATTGCAGGAATGTTGCTGACTACAGAATGCGTTGTTTCTGACAAGCCAGAAAAAGAAAAGGCATCTATGCCTCCAATGGGCGGCGGTGGAATGGGTGATATGGGTTATTAATCCGGCATCATTCACTCCTGGTGAATTTATAATACTAAAATCCCTTCGCAGAAATGTGAAGGGATTTTTTGTATGAAAGCAAATAGATCTAATCCCTCTTTTGCGATGGGAAGTTTTAAAATAAATACAAGTCCCTCATCTAAGATAAAAAGCCCTTCTATTTTCTCTTATAGATTGCAACGCCTCCATCTGCCAAACAACTGGAAGAACTTAGCAACAATGAATCGTTCATAACGGATATAATACTCTCAGTGGAATTAGGTTCCCTCGTTTTAAAGAAAGCTTGCTTCGTATTAGTCCCACAGTCTTTTCGCCATCTCAGCGTATAAACGCCTTTGAAAATTGTGGTGTCATGGCTTTTTCTTTCGAACAAACCATTTCTTTTAATTACAATAACGTGTCCATTGCCGGGAGGCAGTGTCGGATAGTTAAAAGGATATCCTATAAATGTGGAATACTCCCATGATCCTTCAATATCTTTTTGATTTACGACATCTTTTTTACAGGAATACAAGCCCGCTATCAGGAAAATGGGTATCAAAATCTTTATCATGTTGACTTGACATTGTAAAATAAAGAAGTGTTGCATCCGAATCGATCCTTTTCATATCAAATGACAAGGATGGAATTGGTTTGAAATCCGCATCAGATGACCTGCGATGAACAAATAAAAACGCCCCGGAATTTCCAGGGCGTTTTTATTTAAAAAATTAAATTATTAAAAGATATAGCGAACTCCAAGTTGCATACCCCATGTAGTACTGAACGATTTCACTTTCTGGAACGGATCTGTAACAAGAACCCTGTTACCAACGTCGTCAGTAATCTCAGAAAGTGTGTAAGTAGGTGCTCCGCCAGTCGTTGATTTTAAAGAAAGTGGATTGATTACACTCGTTTGATCCCTTACACCCCAATCCTTATTAAGGAAGTTGGGCAAATTAATAATATCAACACTGAATTGAAGAGTATGTTTGGTGCTTCCTGTCTTCAGGTAAAAATCCTGCAGGAAACGCATGTCAACTCTATTATACCATGGAGCCAATGCTGAGTTTCTTTCTGCATATTGACCCTTATGTTTTTTCAGGTAATTCGAATTATCTACAAACTGATCATATGCGGACTGCTGATCTGCCACAGAATACTTTATTGAACCGTCTGAATTTTTCACATCTATAAAAGGTACGTCAGAACCTTTTGCATAAATGTACATAAGGTCAGACCTGTTTCCATCATTATTAAGATCACCACCCACAACAAATGAATAATTAAATTGTGCGGCGCCTTCATAGAATAATGAAATTGTGCTTGCAAGGTGATTGGCGTATTCTAACCTGTACGAAATATTTCCATTTACTCTATGCGGAATGGCATAAGATGAATAATATAGCTCTTCTGCATTTGGAGTACCTACGTTTGAAATAGACTCCCATGCTGAGGTGGCCCTTGAGCCCGGATTAGGACTGATTTCTGTAGCAAGGGTGTAAGTATAAGCCAGTGATCCGTAAAAACCTTTGGTAAAGTTCTTCGAGATCTGTGCAGTGGCTGAGAAAGAGTAACCCTTCTTTGTATTTTCTAAAATAATGTCTTCTCCAAGATTTGGATACAGCAACCTGTCAGCAGAAGCTGCGAAGGCTTTCCTTGGATCAAGACCTGTGAGCGTAGTATTTGGAGCATTTAGGTTAAAGTTGCGCATTTTCACACCATTGATGTCTTTTGTATAAAGCACATCAATCGTCCCGGTGAAGCCTCTTCCGAATTGCTTGTCAATTCCCAGGTTAGTTCTGAAAACCTGAGGGAATTTGAAATTCGGATCGATTAATACAAAAGTTCTTGGCGCAACAGGAGTTACTGTTGATGGGAACTTGGAAATGTAAGCGTCCGGGTCAGGATTAAAAGTTAAAGGTGCGAGATCACTTTTTGCAGTGAGAACTACACCGTTTTGATAGACACCGCTGTTACTTGGTAAGTTAGTGAGGAATACAAACGGAATTTTACCGGTGAAAACGCCCGTACCACCACGCAATACCAAACCGTCGATATCAGGTACTTTCCACCTGAATCCTACACGTGGAGATAAAAGCAGTGTTGCCTTTGGCCATTTTCCAGTGCTATAATTTTTCAAGTTACCATCTCCGTCAGGAAACTGGATAGCATCAATGGCTGGGTTAGCGATCGGCTGTTTCAAATAAGTCGGAACATCACCCCTTATACCATAAGTCAATTTAAAGTTAGGGTTGATGTTGAATTCATCCTGTATATAAACTCCCAATTGGCCTAGCTTTAGATCAGCTGAAAAAACTTTCGGTTGTCCGGGAACTAATGAATACGTATAAGCGAAAAATGCAGGAGGCGCATCATTTACAAATTCATTAAGTGTGTTGTAAATATAATAGCTTTCTGAACCCTGCATGAAGGCATTTCCTACCTTTTGATATTCATAGGTTGCACCCGCAGTCACTGTATGCCTTCCTGCGAAGACGGTGAAGTTATCAGTTATTGATGCAATGTTATTTACCACTTCATTATTACGTGTGAAAGGATCAGTTCCTGCACTCATGTAATTTCTGCCACCCGTAACTCCGGGCACGGTACTATCTGCATTAAAAATTTCTATTGTTGGAAAAATCCCCCCCGGGCTATTCCGTACATCCTGTATATGTGTATAGGTTAAAAGCAATTGATTTGAAATGCGGCTGCTAAAGTTACTGTTCAATTCAAGGGTGCCGGATTTAACAATGTGATCTGTTCCATAGTCTGAATTAGCAAAGCCAATTGATTGAGCGCTGTTCCTGTTATTTGGAAGCCGGGAGGTCGGTCCACTGGTTTTGCCATTTACAGGATTAGTGATAATAAATCCGCCGCCGTTTGGCACACTACTTCCATTTAATGGTGACTGGTCAGAGCCTTTAAAATCACTATACTTCAAAACCAGTTTTTGCTTGTCGCTTATGTTCCAGTCAATTTTTGCTAAGAGCTTCCTATTCTTGGTCACAAAGTTTGGCCTGTCATCATAAGCGCCCGCATCGTAATTATATTTTGATTTCAATACATCACGAAACTTATTCAAAGAATCAATTGGTGCTGCCGAGATAGTACCTGAAGCACCTGATCCTGTTGGTACATAAGTATTAGGATTTGGTACTGATGAATTTTCCCATTCAGCATTTGCAAAAAAGAACAATTTATTTTTAATGATAGGTCCGCCTATGCTGGCTCCATAAACTTTATTTTTTTGAGGAGTCGGAGTAAGATCTGCTTTTCCTGCATGCTTACCATTGAAGCTTTGGTCGCGATAAAATCCATAAGCCGATCCATGAAAAGTATTGGTGCCGCTTTTGGTAATCACGTTCAACCCTGCGCCGGTAAAGCCCGATTGCCTTACGTCGTATGGAGCAATGTTTACCGATATTTCATCAAATGATTCTATTGAAATTGGACTCGCACCTCCGCCTGGTAATGGATCACTGCTCAAGCCAAAATTGTTATTAAGATTAGCCCCGTCAATCTGCAAGTTATTGAAGCGTCCGTCGCGACCCGCAAAGCTGTTTCCGTTTGCTTGTGGCGTAAGACGTGTAAAGTCCGTGATACTCCTCGAAATTGAAGGAAGCGTTGCAATTTGGGTAGCATTAAACACGGTGCTGGCACCGGTCTTAGCTCTTGCCTTTCCTCTTGTTGCGGAGGTAATTGTTATCTCATTCAGTACAGTTGATCGTGTAGAAAGTGTAGCCTCTGCCACAAAGGGCTCACCCAAAATAAGGTTTACATTATTAATTACCTGGGGTGTATAGCCGATATAGTTTACGGTGATTTCATACGGTCCCCCTGTCCTCGTATTCGGAATGGTAAAGTTTCCGTCTTTTTTAGAAATAGTAATGTACCTGGTGCCTGAAGGCTGATGCACTGCCGTTATGGTGGCGCCTTCGAGAGGTTTGCCATCAGTAGTGTTTACAAACCCGGTAATGCTACTGGTAGTTACCTGTGCATTAGCTAAGAATGGTGAGATGAGGATAGCGAATAAAAAAGGGATAAGTCTTTTTAAAATCATGGTTGGTTTAGTTTTTTCGGGCAAAGGAACTGAATAATCCTTAATGCCACATTTACATTTATTAACAACCGTAAGGCAAAATATGCACAACTTTCGCTGCACAACTATGTTAAGTAAATATTAAGTCGATGATATTGACCTATTATCCGACTTAGTTTAAGATTTCAAAGTCCGAAAGTTGATGTAGATAAAAGCAGGCTTGATTGTGCGCTTCAGCCGCTTACGAAATCAGCAATTTAATGTTTTCAAGTTTCGCCAAATTTTACATTCAGCTATCTTTGCAAATAAATAGATTATATGTTGGATAAAATAGATGACGCGATTGAAGATATTAAAGCTGGCAAACTAGTGATTGTGGTAGACGACGAGGATAGAGAAAATGAAGGCGATTTTATTACTTCTGCAAAAAATGTTACCCCGGAAATTATCAACTTTATGAGTACTCATGGCCGCGGGCTTATTTGTGCGCCGCTTTCAGAAACGAGATGTGATGAGCTTAAGCTCGATCTGATGGTCAATAAAAATACTGCCTTGCATGCTACTCCATTTACAGTAAGTGTAGACTTGTTGGGAAATGGCTGTACAACGGGCATTTCAGCCCACGACCGGGCAAAGACCGTACAGGCATTGATTGATCCCAATACAACTCCGGAGCATTTGGGCAGGCCGGGCCACATTTTTCCGCTTCGTGCCAAGTCAGGTGGCGTTTTACGCCGCACTGGCCACACAGAGGCCACTATAGATTTGGCCGGTCTCGCCGGGCACGGTCAAGCCGGTGTTTTGGTGGAAATAATGAATGAAGATGGAACAATGGCAAGGCTTCCACAATTGCGTAAAATAGCATCGAAGCATAACCTGAAACTTGTCTCTATAAAAGATCTCATAGCTTACCGTTTGGAAAGAGAAACGCTGATCAAAGAAGATGTTCGTGTGCAAATGCCTACTAAGTTTGGCTCTTTTGAGTTAATCGCATTTAGGCAAATTAATACAGGAGAAGAGCACATGGCGCTTAAGAAAGGTGACTGGGAAGAAGATGAGTCAGTTCTTGTAAGAGTGCATTCCAGCTGTATGACCGGCGATATCCTCGGCTCTTTACGATGCGATTGTGGCGATCAGCTTCACGCTGCTATGCAAATGGTAGAAGATGAAGGCAAAGGATTGATCTTATATATGAACCAGGAAGGTCGTGGCATCGGTTTGCTTAATAAGCTCAAAGCTTACAAACTGCAGGAAGAAGGCCGTGATACCGTGGAAGCTAATCTTGAATTAGGGTTTGCCATGGATGAAAGGGACTATGGAGTAGGAGCCCAAATCCTAAGGCATTTAGGTGTTTCCAAGATCCGGCTGATCAGTAATAATCCTAAAAAACGTGCTGGCCTGCTCGGTTACGGCCTCGAGATCGTAGACACAGTCCCTATTGAGATAAAATCAAATGCTCACAATGCTAAGTACCTTCAGACGAAGCGTGACAAAATGGGACATAAAATTTTAGCGAAATAAGATTTTTCAAAATTTAAAAAGCGCTGCTAAAATCCGCCGCTTTCTCTTAAGCTTGTGTCAGGAATAATTTTTTTACGCTTTTTTTGATTCGTAAAAAATTCTTCAAAAGAATCAAACTCTTTTCGATACGATAGTTGCACACCGGTACGGTTTCGCCTCGTTCCTGAGATATCGCCAAGGTCAGCATCGCTGCGGTTAAAGCCAATTACCCTAAAGCGGCCGTCAGGGGAAATGAGATATTCGAAAGAAACATCCGGTGTAAAAAGAAAATTCGAGTTGGAGTTACTGACGCCCTGGCCAATTTTATAATCCACATTGCCACCAACTTTTACCAGAAGCTTATTATTAAAAAAGGTGGTCCTCACTCCGAAGTTCCCAATGTTTTGGAGCTCACGCTGCGTTACGCCGAAATTAAAATCAGCCGTATTTATGTTAGTGTAAAGGTTAACTGAATTTGTATTAAGTAATTTTTGCAGCCAGTTATTAAGAGACGTTGAAAGCGTTGCTGACAGCAATTGGCCAACAGTCCGTGTTACAAAATTACCTGTGTTGTTACCACTTAGCAATCGCTGGTCGTCGCTCATAAAAGTATTGAACAAAAGAAGCGAAGTCACTTGCTTGTTAAGTTCATTTTTGTCTGCTTCGTATCTTGTCTTTATGTATTCATTCGCTATCGGGTCAGATTTTAAAGGATTATCGAAAGGAAACTGGAATTCAAATTCAGGTCTTGGATCTTTCAATGTTCCTCTCAACTTAAAGATGATATCTACATCGCCTTTGGCATTGCTAAAACCTGTGCTGGTCGGGATGTTGTTGAGTATAACCTGCTGCGCTGTATAAACTGCATCGATGTTGAGATTAGCAAGGTATGGATCTCCCTGCCATTCAATATAACCTGACTCGAGAGTAAATGGCGTTTTGAGAAATGTTTGAAAATTGAAAGTGTACTCACCCTCTGATACATCATATCGGCCCCGAATTGTTAGTGGATCGGTTGTGCCAGCGGTAATATTTAATTTTCCGCTTCCCTGTGCTTTTATTACGTCACCGGTCGCTTCATCTAAGATCACGTCAATCTTTGCATAAGGATTAGCTGTAATCTCCATGTCCACTTTAATGCTTGAGTTTTGTCTTCCGGAAAGGTCAGCTTTCATCTCGCGCCCGAATTTTGTGAACTCAATGTAATCAATCGTCCCTGTTTCCGCCGTTTCTCCTGTAGGCAGGTAAATGTGACTACTGTCTGTAGGCTCGCCGGAAATATTCATTCGCATGTCCGTTACAAAACCATTTAGCGATAACTCAGCATCTCCGATAAGATGCCCATAGAATTGGTTATTGTCTCTTGAAGTGGTATTCAATAAAACAAACTTCCCTTTTCCATTAGCTCGCGGATCAGTTTTTAAATGAAACTCATTAAAGAAAAAATTATCAAAAAAACTGTGGTATAACTTGCCACTTACAGTAGCAGTGTTGTTGAGCGTGTCTTTTATTTTGATTGTTCCAAAATCAATTTCGTCCGGCTTAAAATTGATAATGGTATTATCGTCAATCATGTACCTGCATTGTGTATAGTCAACAGTCATCGATGTACTATCCAATCGAATGGCACCCGTGAGCTTAGGGTTTGACGCGGCACCATAGAGAGACAATTTACCCGTAGCCCTCCCAGTTATACCGCTGAAAATTCCACCAAGGTATTTTTCAAGCACGTGAATGCCGGAATTATTTAAGACGATGGATCCATCAAGTTGATTACCTGTTGAATCTTTGGGCCTGTAGCCAAAGTCAGCCGCAAAATTGTATAGCTGATTATCTGATATGGCATTTACTGTAAAACTTCCACGATTTAAAAGATATTCTCCTTTTGTACTTAATACACCAACCGAATCGTTTTCAAATCTGAATTGTCTGGTTTTTGTATCGAACTCTACAGCAAGTCGCCCGAAGGGGTCATTCACCCTGATGTTGCCTGTCATAAGGCCATCAAGATGCACTTGCTTCGTAAGCAGGGGAGTGATGTCACCGATATTGAGATTTTTTACGTCAATAACTATGTCGTTGCTGGAACCAATCTCCGATGGCTGAGTGGAAACAAATATTTCCTGCCCATCTTCCGTGAGTTTGATGTTACTTGCTATAAACATATCTCTGATTAGCTCCAGCCTTCCACCTTCTGCTATCGTCCACTTTTTTTGATTGATAGTGAAAGTCGACGGATTAATCAGCAGATCAAAACCATCATTTTTTGTAAAAACCCTGAATGAAAGATCTGCAGCATTAAGGGTTTTATTGGCAGAAGTATTTATTTCAACATCTGAAACATCGTTTGCAGCAACTACTTTTAGTGTTGTGCCCGGCGAGTGGAGGCTATCGTTAATAATTACATCCTCAATATCTCCATTAAATGTAAGTGTGTCTTCCGTACCTCTCCCCGTAAAGTGAATATTATTAAACGCGATGTTACTATAAGTGAACAGAGGAATATCAGCCTGCAGATTGAATGTGTTTGCTGCGACATTAATGTTACCAATAAAGATTGAATTATCAAGGCCGCTTATTCGTTTGTCGAACAGAGCAACATAATCACTTATATTTTTTGTTTTTATAAGAAAAGTAAAATCCTGATTTTGAATTTTACGCTTTGGTTTATTGATGTATGCCGGGTAATATTTATAAAGAAATAATTGAAATGCGTCAGGCAGTTCATTGATGCTGAAATTTCCGTTAAGCTCTGCATCCATTTCATTGGTGCGCAATGTCAGGTATTTTTTACCATCTTGCAGAGAAGAATTGATGGTAAGCGAATCGAATGACAAATGTTGCCCCTTATCCATAAGTGTGGCATTATATAGTTTGGCCGAGCCTAAGAAATTATCAATATTATTTCCTGTAAAATTTAAGTTAAACATGCCCGTTAGTGAAATGCTGTCTTTGGTAAAACCGAGTTGTTTAAGGTTTAGAACGCCAACATTTGCATTGAGGTCAAATTCCGGGTCGGCTCTGCTAAAATTGATGGAGCCTGTAAGAGTATCAATCTTTATATTGGGGTCGTTGATACTTGCTGTACCTGAGAAAAGCCTTTTTACAAAATTGCCATGTGCAATAATGTTTGAATAAGGATAGCCATTGAAGTCAACACGCCGGATATTTCCATCTACTCCTATATTTACATCACTCACACTAAAGCCACTTCCATTGATACTTCCACTAAAAGCGATGTTGCCGATCTGGCTGTTATCAATAAACTTACCAAGCTGAAAATTATCTGTTGAAACCTTGCCGCTATAAGATGCTTTTGCATTGGGCGGCACTTGCATGTGCAGGTCTGTTTGGAGCGTGCCTATATCAGTTTGCAAGGTACCATATGCAACAAAATCCCTTATAAATCCCGTATAACTTCCGGTAAAATTAATATTGCCAAATGCGCTAAGTTGCGGGTTCGTAACATCTTTAAGAGCAGGAATAAATTCCACAAGCTCGGAATATGTAGTTCTCATTTCTCTTGAACGAAAATCAATGAAAGCTTCGTTGATGTCCGGAAGGCCGCGAAGACTTATGTCACCATCAAGATAATTTTTTTCACCCGCTTTTATGATCATCTTTCTTGCGGAAAAATTATCGATCCACCCTTTTGCGTCGCCACTAAGCGTAAATATTTTATTCCAGGATTTGGTTTCCGGGGCAAAAAAAGCCAGGTCATCGGTGTTGAGCGTGCTATTTTCAAAATGTCCTTCGACATTCACCGTGTGTATGAAATCCTGCATGTCATCCTGGAAGCTATTATAGCGCATGGCATAATAATTTCGCAGGTGACTTTTATTCGTAACAACATCAAGATTTTTAAATTCCATCAGGTGCGGTGTAAACTTAAAATCTGAGCTGATCTTTTTTATATTAAATCCCTTTCTTTCTTTGGCTGATAAGAGTACGTTAGCCGTTAATGTATCCTGTAGGAATCGAAAGTTTTTGATGGTGCCATCAATTTCTGAAAGAACGATATGCCTTTCGTCAAACCTGTCAGTTAATGCCGGTCGTGACGATTGCTTGTCCATTGAAAAATTTCCGTTGGTAATTTTTATATTTTTAACCAAAACCCTCCAGTTATCAGGATTCCAGTTAAGCGCTCCCGATGTATCTACAACTATGTCAGGTGCAGCTGTGGTAGTATGTTCGGGCCTGTTGCCATCATAATCATAGTGCGCAAATACCGGGTGATCAATATCGATCGAGTTTATATTGATGACGTTATTATCCAGGTCAAATGCATCCGCCTTAAGATTAAGTTTATTCATCGACACAAACAGATCTTCTCCTCTCCATTCGTCCTTCTGCAAAATTTTAATATGATTTAATTCTATAACGTCGAGGCTTAGCTGAATTGATTTTGTTGTGTCGGTTCTTTTTTTCTTTGGCCCTGAAAAATAGTCGACCATAAACTGGTAGTTCCAGGTGGAATCTTTCCGGTTTAAAAAGATCGTAGCGTCATCAAGGCCAACATATTTTAGCGTGATATTATCTTTAAAAAAAAACCAATCGTTGATGCTTACTTTAACTGCACCGGCATACAATAACGTGTCTTTATCCTGGTCGAGAACCAACATTCCCTGTAAAAGCATTTTATCAAAAAGGTCAAAGTCGACATGCTTTATATATACGGTGGTATGAAGGTCTTTTGAAAGTCTTTTCGTAATGCGGTGTACAAGAAAATTCTGAAAAAAAGTTGTCTGCAGCAGTATCCATAGCAAAAGTGTAAGGGCAAAGAGCCCAAAGAGCACTTTTAAACTTATTTTATAGAATTTTTTCAGGGGGAAATAGTTGATTCACAAAAATAGACAAACATACAGATTTAGTACGCGGACAAAACCATGCCATGCTTTTCTAAACAACCCTTTAACAAAATTTAGCTGACAATATTTTATGCTAAAAACAGCAAATACATTTTAGAATTATCTTTTTGTGGGATTTTTCATGTTATTCGACCTGGGCTTTATGGTTCCTTAATAACCGGCAGCAGCATCTTCGCCACGCTTATCACCCACGGCAGTTAAGGACTTATCGGGCATTACCATTATCAAGTCTGTTCTTCCTATTGCGTCCCGGCTTGTTATGGTGTATCCCATCCCTTTCAATTGACTGATGACCGCGGGGTCAAAATCGTGCTCAACATAGATTTCATCAGGAAACCACTGGTGATGGAACTTTGGCTTGTTTACGGCATCAACAGGTGTCATATTGAAATCTATAATGTCAACCAAAGTTTGATAGACACTCGTTGGAATGGTTGTGCCGCCGGGTGTACCAACTACTATCCACGGCACATTATTCTTCAGAACTATTGTTGGCGTCATGCTGCTCAACATTCGCTTGCCCGGCGCAATGGCGTTGGCTTCTGCACCAAGCGCTCCATACATATTCGGTACTCCCGGCTTCACACTAAAATCATCCATCTCATTATTCAACAAAAAGCCTGCTCCATTCACAACAGTGCGGCTTCCGTATCCACCATTTAAAGTAGTGGTGACAGATACTGCGTTGCCATCTTTATCCAGCACATCGAAATGCGTGGTCTCTTCACTTTCCTTTATTATTCCTTCTTTCGTCATCTGGCTGCTTCCAGCTTTGTGCGGATCATAGTCATTCATTCGTCCAGCCAGGTATTCATCGCTAACTAATGTTTTCACGGGAACCTTTACAAAATCAGCATCTCCTAAAAACTTTGCACGATCCGCATAGGCCCGCCTTTCAGCTTCTGTCATCAAATGCACGGAGTTGACTGTCTCAAACTTCATGTCGCTGAGGTTTTTGCCGGCACTCATTTTAAGCATTTGCTCGAGCAAAATGCCTCCACTGCTGGGCAATGGCATTGATACGACAGTATTTCCTTTGTAATCGAAAATCACTGGGTCACGAAATTTGGCCTTATAATTTTTTAAATCTTCTTCGGATATAATGCCGCCATCTTTTTTCATCTCCACGACTATGAGCTTTGCGGTTTCCCCTTCATAAAATCCTTTGGAACCTTCATCCCGAATTCTTTTTAAAGTATTAGCAAGATCTTTCTGAAATAATGTATCGCCGGCTTTCCATCCATTGTTTTTTACAAACACCGGAATTGTTGAGTTCAGTTTTATGAATTCATCTTTTGTCTCATTAAAGCTTTCCGCCTGCGATGCCGAGATAGCGAATCCTTTTTCAGCAAGATCAATTGCCGGTTGAATTAATTTTTTGAAAGGAAGCTTTGCATATTTCATTGCCGCGAATAGACCTGCAACTGTCCCGGGTACGCCTGCCGCTAATCTGCCGTCCTGCGATAAATACATTTGTGGGTTGCCGTTAGCATCCAGGTACATGTCTCTCGTAGCGCCTGACGGTGCAGTTTCCCGGTAATCAAGCGCTATGTTCTCACCATTATTTAAATGAGCGATCATAAAGCCACCTCCACCAATATTTCCTGCGCCGGGATAAACCACGGCGAGTGTGAGCTGAGTTGCGATTGCTGCATCAATGGCATTGCCACCTTCTCTAAGAATGTTTACGCCAACGTGACTTGCAAGGGTGTGGGCTGATACGACAGCTCCATTTTTACAAACCACTGTTTTCTCCGGTTGATATTGGTAGGCATTTAATTTACTCTGGTGGGAGCACGCTGTAAAAAGAACGCAGGTAAGTAAAAGCAGTAGACAAAAACCATTCGACTTCATATCTTTTTTCAGGCAAAATTAAGGTATCACGGAGTTATGTCTGCAATACACTCCCAGAAAGCATTTTATTCTTTTTTATTTAAATGGCAATTCAATAAAAAAAACTATATGGTACATTCGTGCATAAAAAGAGATAAAAATTATATGCGAAAAATTGTTTTTTTGATTTGTACACTATGTTTTTCCATTGTCGCCTTTTGTCAATCGCCGGAGACATACACCTCGTCCGAAATATTTGAGAAGTTAAAAAAACTCAATGTGTTGGGCTCTGTATTATATATTGGCGCGCATCCTGATGATGAGAATAATGCTTTGCTGCCATATTTTGCGAAAGAAAAATTATACCGCACTGCATACTTAAGTTTAACACGCGGTGATGGCGGACAAAATTTAATTGGCGACGAGCAAGGCATTGAGTTAGGGCTGATAAGAACTGAAGAATTGTTAGCCGCAAGAAAAGTAGATGGCGCTGAACAATATTTTACAAGAGCCTACGAATTTGGTTTTAGTAAAAGTGCCGATGAAGCTTTGAAAATTTGGGATAAAGAAAAAATTTTAAGTGACGTTGTTTGGGTGATTCGAAAGTTTCAACCCGATGTTATCATTAAAAGATTTCCTCCCGATAAAAGAGCGGGGCATGGACATCATGCTGCCTCTGCAATCCTCGCCAACGAAGCTTTTACTGCAGCAGCAGATCCAACAAAGTTCCCGGAGCAATTTAAGTATGGCGTGAAGCCATGGCAGGCAAAAAGAATTTTGTGGAACACCTACAATTTTGGAGGTAATAATACAACGAGCGAGGACCAGTTAAAAATTGATATTGGTGGATTTAATCCCCTTGAAGGAAAAAGTTATGGCGAGTTAGGTGGCGAGGCAAGGACCATGCATAAAAGCCAGGGCGAAGGCCGTCCAAGGAGAAAGGGGCAGTCCTACGAATACTTTTCACTTACGGCGGGTGAGCCGGTTAAGAATGATTTAATGGATGGTGTTGTTACCGATTGGCGCAGAATAGAAGGTGGTGATAAGATAGAAATAATGATCAACGATGCAATTAAAAGTTTTGATATTTCGAATCCCCAGTCATCGGTACCGGCCCTTGTAAAAATTTACCAGCTGATAAAAACACGGCCGGAAAATAATTGGGTGGCTGAAAAGAAAAACGAGTTACAGCAGATCATTGAAGAATGCAGTGCGTTGTATGTGGAAGCCACTTCTTCTCAGCCTGATGTAGTACAAGGTGACGCTTTAAAAGTGGATTTCCTCCTAAATGAAAGAGAAAATGTAAACGTGATCGTGAAGAATGTAACTATTGAAAATTTTGATTCCACTCTTTCTACTACTTTGCCGGTAAACCAAAACATCGCTTTTAGCATACAATTGCCGGTGCCTGCAACGAAAAAAATATCTCAACCTTACTGGCTCGAATACCCGCTTGTTGGCGGAACTTTTGAAGTAAGGGATCAGCATATGATCGGCAAAGCTGAGAATGATCCGCCCTTTATTGCTAAAATAGCCGTGAATATCGACGGGGAAGATTTTGTAATAAACCGCGAAGTAAAATATCGTTATATAGATCCGGTTAAGGGCGAAGTATATCAGCCTATTCCTGTTTTGCCAAAGATTGAAGTGAATTATGACAAAGACAATTATCTTTCTCTTAACGGCAAGTCGCTTGCAACCACAGTACATTTAAAATCTAATCTTGGCGCTCTTCCTCTAAACGTGGAAGTGAACCAGGCATATTCTGATAAATGGAATAAAAATCCTAATTCGGTGCAACAGGCGTCTATGGCTTTATATGAGAAAAATATTATCAACACATTCACTCCTCAATCGGGAAATTCCAATGCAACCGAAGAAATTTCCGCCTCTGTCAAAAGCGGTAATGAAGTGTATGATGGATATACCAAAACAATTGCTTACGACCATATTCCAACAATAACTTATTTTCCTAAAGCAAAGACCAACCTGCTTGAACTTGATATAAAGATTGTCGGGAAAAAAATAGGATATATTGTAGGCGCAGGAGATAAAGTGCCACAGGCATTGGAGCAAATGGGTTATGATGTCAAGATCTTAAATGAAGCTGATCTTAATGTAGAATACCTCAGGCAATTCGACGCAATCATTACCGGCATCAGGGCATATAACATCTATGATTACCTGACAAACAAAAATGATATTTTAATGCAATATGTGCAAAACGGAGGGAACCTCATAGTTCAATATCTTAAGAGTAACCAGGTAGGTCAGCAAAGGGTAAAAGTAGGCCCCTACCCATTCCAGGTGAATTCTGGCTCAAGAGTTACTGAAGAAAATGCGGAAGTAAAATTTCTTATTCCAGGTAATAGCGTATTAAACTATCCTAATAAAATAAATCAAAAAGATTTTGAAGGGTGGATACAGGAGAGAAGTACCTACCAGGGTGTACAGGTAGATTCTCATTACGTGATGCCAATAGCTATGCATGACAGTGGCGAGGAAGAAAGTAACGGAAGCCTTCTAATTGCAAAATATGGCAAGGGCAATTTCGTATATTCCGGCCTGGTATTTTTTCGTGAATTGCCTGCCGGAGTTCCTGGTGCCTACCGGCTTATGGCCAACCTGATTGCATTACCAAAAAACAAATAGTAAAAATAGTACCGCCAATTCGGTGAATGTAAATATGGACAACGAAAAAACTTATTGGAACAAATGGTATCTGGCTGTATTCCTGTTTTTAGTTATCCAGGTAATTTCCTACTATTTTATCACGCGATATTTCAATTAAAAAAGTAAATATGATTGCCCCAAAACCAATTCTGCTGTACGGCATTGAGCGCCGGCGAATATGAGCACTCCAGACTGGATAGTACTTATAGCCACCTTAACATGTATCATCATTTACGGTGTTTACAAAAGCAGGGCAACAAAAAATCTTGACGGATATTTTTTGAGCAATAGGGATATGCCCTGGTACCTGGTGTTATTAAGCATTATGGGAACGCAGGCAAGCGCGATAACGTTTTTGAGTGCGCCGGGTCAGGCGTATACCGATGGTATGAGGTTCGTGCAATATTATTTTGGTTTGCCTTTAGCTATGATAGTTATATGCATTGTTTTTGTTCCGGTATTTAACAGGCTGAAAGTTTACACCGCGTACGAATTTTTGGAACAGCGCTTCGATCTTAAAACGAGAACGCTGACATCTTTTCTTTTCCAGGTTTCCCGCGGACTGTCAACGGGCATAAGTATCTATGCACCGTCACTTATATTAAGTTCACTGCTTGGCTGGAATATTTACTACACCAATATTATAATGGGAGGTATGCTTATAATATACACTGTAACCGGTGGAGCGAGAGCGGTCGCGCATACACAAAAGCTTCAGCTATTGATTGTGCTCATTGGAATGTGTCTTGCCGGGTATATTGTTGTACACATGATGCCTGAAAATGTGGGTTTTCTTGATGCACTACAAATAGGAGGGAAAAGCGGAAAGATGAATGTGATAACTTCAGGAATGACAGAGACCGGTTTCGACTGGAAGGACAAGTACAATATATGGAGTGGCGTGATTGGTGGGTTTTTCCTGGCGTTGTCTTATTTTGGAACCGATCAAAGCCAGGTTGGTCGCTATCTAACGGCGCAGAATAATCGCCAAAGCAAGATCGGTTTGTTGCTTAACGGCCTGGTAAAAGTTCCCATGCAGTTTTTAATACTTATGCTCGGGGTTTTAGTATTTTCATTTTACCAGTTTCACAAGGCACCTGTTTATTTTAATGAAACACAAATAAGCCGTGCCAAAACAACGCCCTACCGCGATTCGTTGACTGTGCTGGAGAATAAGTTCGCTGAAATACCACCAGCTAACCTTGAAGAAAAGGCCACGGTGAACAAAGAATATAAACGTGTTCTGAAGGCGGCTTTGCCAGGTGAAGATATTAATGATACCAACTTTATTTTCCTGCGTTTTGTGATCGACTATTTGCCAAAGGGATTGGTTGGATTATTAATAGCTATTATTTTTTTAGCTGCCTGGGGCAGTATTGCCGCTGCACTAAATGCCCTTGCGTCATGTTCTGTAGTGGATATCCATAAAAGGTTTTTTAAAAAGAATCTTACTCAAAGCGAAGATTATAGTATTTCCAAATGGTACACTTTCGCCTGGGGTATTTTTTGCATCCTGGTCGCGGAGTTTGCAAGTAATCTTGGTAACAGCCTTATTGAAACCGTGAATATTTTGGGATCGCTATTTTATGGCGTGATCCTGGGAATTTTTTTAGTCGCTTTTTGGTTCAAAAACATTAAAGCAAATGCTCTGTTTTACGCATCAATTATCGCAGAAGTTTTCGTAATCATCATTTATAACTCTGACATCATTTCATTTTTATGGCTAAATGCCGTTGGGGCCATTTTAGTTATTGCTCTCGGTTTTTTACTTCAAACAATTTTGAAAACAAAAAATAACTCCCCGATATAAACATAATAATAACAACGCTACAAATACTGAACAATTATTTTTACATTTAGTTATAATCATTACAAAGAAAACGTTTAAAATCGGGCTGTTTAGACAGCGACTGTATTCTTAATAGAAATTCTTACTTAACCCCGGGAATTTTAAAAGGATCTTATGACTCAACTCGTATATCTGTGCAGGCAGTCGTTATCCGGTAAGCTATTGAGACATTTAAGCATTGCAATTCTCTTTTTTATTTCTTCATCAAAAGTTATAGGCCAGTCGCACGTCTTTGCGAATAAAGGCGTTTTAAATCTTCGGGAATGGAATTGGCAAACAGATGGTGTTCCAAGTCTGAATGGTGAATGGGAATTTTATTGGCATCAGTTGGTAAATCCCAATATACAAGATAGCTCAGTTGATTTGCAGCGCTCCTATATTATGGTTCCCGGTTTTTGGAATTCAAATGTTCCAGGTTCCGGTTTTTTTAAACCAGCATTTGGTTACGCAACTTACCACCTTAAAGTGTTATGCCCGGCAGGTTCCGGCGGTCTTGATCTCAAATTGCTAACTATCGCTTCTGCTTACAAACTATTTGTAAACGGTAAGCAGTTATTACAAATTGGCAAAGTAGTTACTTCAAAAGATGAAGCCATTCCGGATTATAAGCCCGCGATAATTCATGTAGAGCCTGTCGATGATGTGTTGGATATTGTTATCCATGTTTCTAATTTCAACTATAGTACCGGTGGCCTGTGGGATTATATAAAACTTGGCCCTCACGACCAAATTCAATCGCTTTGGATTACAGACATCGGCATCGATTTTTTTCTTGCTGGAAGCTTCTTCCTTGTCGGCATCTATTTCATGATCATATTTTTTTATTTTAAGAATAGACCTGCATCTCTTTATTTCAGTTTCTTTTGTCTTATCGTAGCCGTTCGCCCGCTCGTAACTGATGAACTTGGGATTTTGTATGTCACAAACTGGAACTGGCAACTTGTAAAGCATATTGAATTCATAAGTCTTTACTTAAGCGTGCCAATACTGTCGTTATTGTCTTACGAACTTTTCCCGCGTGAGTTTCCAAAAAAAATACTGAATGCAATTCTTTTGATCAGCCTTCCATTTTTATTGGCAGCAGTTTTTGCGCCACCTTATATTTTCCGCTATGGGTTGAAACCGTTCCAACTCTTTATGTTACTCAGCGCGGTTTTTGGCCTGTATGTGTATATCAATGCTGCAAGAAATAAGCGCCCGGGCAGTGTGTATTTTTTGACGGGATTTATTATTTTATTTATCACCATTATCAATGATATCCTTTACAATAGCCTAATTATTAATAGCGCTAATCTAATTTATATCGGCATATTCATTTTTATCATGTCGCAGGCCATTGCTATTTCAAGGCAATTTTTCCGGGCCTTTGAAAAAATGGAATTATTGAATACGGAACTGGAGATAATAAATGTTGAATTAAACCAAAAAAATGTTGAAATAAATGAAGCCAATGAACAACTTACCAGATTGAATTCAGAACTCGACATTCTTGTATCGCGAACCTCCCACGATTTGCGATCGCCGATTACTTCAGTAGCTGCACTTGTTCATATTATTAAAATGGAGCCGAGGGAAGCGAAGCGTTTTGAATACCTGGATATGCAGCTCAACACACTGCACAGGTTAAATTTACTTATTACAGACATACTTGATTTCTCAAGAAATAAAAGGACAAAATTAAATTTTGAACCAGCTGATTTTTCTGAAATTCTCAATAATGTATTTCGCGATCACCAGTTTGCAGATAATGCAACGCACATCGAACGCATTGCGGATGTAAAACAGGACACCATATTCATTACTGATAAGTCAAGAGTGAACATGATTTTAAATAACCTCATTTCAAATGCGCTCAAATATTACGATCGCCAGAAGGACGATCCTTACGTTAAGATTATAATCAATGCGGAGAGTTCAGGGGCCAGGATTATAGTAACCGATAACGGTACCGGCATAGGAAAAGATGATCTTAAAAATGTCTTTACAATGTATTACCAGGCAAATGAAAATTTTAAGGGTGCAGGTCTTGGGCTCTACATTGTGCATGAAGCGATCGAAAAACTCGGAGGCACCATCGATATCTCATCCGAACTCCTGGAAGGAACTACATTTACCATTTTTATTCCAAATGGAATGAATATACAACCTGTAGATCCATCTTGATGTAGAAGTTGGTTCTTAATTTAAACCCGCAATTAATTTTTCATTTAATGTAACATAATCATCATTCTTTTGCTCTCGTGCCAGCACCATAGATTTTTGTGCGGCAACCTTTGCTTCTGATTTTTTACCCAGCTTTACAAGTGCATTTGCTTTCTGATGATAAATCCAATAACCCTTGGGATTTTGTTCTATTGCTTTGTCAAACCATTTAACTGCCTGGTTGAGGTCTTTGCCATTTTCGGAATAATACATTGCAGCCTGATAATAAGGCTTACTGTCTTTATTCATCGCATCATCTATCTGCGCCATTATCTTTGAATCAAATTCTGTTGTTATAGGAATGTTGACCAATGTGTTTTCCCATCTCAACTGCAGATCCGTGCTCATGGGTTTTACATCGGCTAATTCGATCGTAAAACTTTCAACGGGAGCTTTTAATATTTCTGGTTTTACTTTAAATTTTATTACATCTTCTTCCGGTTTGTAACCGGTGAGTCCGCCATTGGTTACACCTTTATTAAAAATAATTTCCCATTCGCTTTCTCCTGGAATAGTATACAATGCATATTCTCCAGCCTTCATGGGCTTCCCTCCAATTACTACGTCATCGCCAAACTTAATACGGGTTGCGCCGTTAGCGCCGGTACGCCACATTTTTCCGTAAGGCACCAGGTCCCCAAAAATTTTTCTTCCTTTTACAACAGGCCTCGAATAAGTGATTTCAATAGACGATAAAGCGAAATCCTGTTTAATCGTTTGTGTGGGCGACGGTGCAGGAGTTTTTATTTGTGCTATGGCAAAAGTTGAACAAGAAAATAAGAAAGCAATTAGAAGGACTTTTTTCATTAAGAGACTTTTTATGAGCGCTAAAGTTACTCAAAATAAATCTTTACCGTTTGATACAGTAATCGGTTTTGCATGTATTGATTCTGGCTATTATTTTTTTCTGAATAACCCTCCAGACCAAAGAGGCCAGCAGCATTTCCCTTATTGATAGCTATTTCAAGATAGCTCGCAGAATTAAACAGGGCTACTTTTTCACTTTCCGGTACATCAGCATACGAATCGCTTATCTTATCAATTACCTCATCTCTTTTGAAAACAATTTTAAAGCTTCTCCCTCTTCGTTGCTCTTCAAACTCTTCTTTGGTAATGTTGATAATTACGTTTTCAAAGTTATCGATGAATATGATTTGCCCTTCAATATATCTCTCGCCCAGTAAGGGCCTCAAAGGATTTTTTACTTCGATGGATACACTTGCGTCACCAACCTCTTCAATTTTTTTTCCATCAAGAATGGCCTGGTAAGCCTGGCCGAATACAGATGCACAATACAAAGTATTTTTTTGTTCAGAAGGCTTGAGAGGCAGTGCTACCATTTTTTCAGGTGTCTCTTCGAGTATCATTGTGATCAGGCCATTATCTGCGCAGCCTATGTATTGATTGTTGTGTTGAATCATCAACATGTGCTCTGGTTTTTGGTCAAACAGGTCAACAAGAATTATATGAAAAGTGAAAGGTGGAAAATTTTTAATTGCATTTCTGCATACATATGCTGCTTGCGGATAATTGAACGGTGAAAGCTCATGTGAAATGTCAACGATTTTAAAATTATCATTAATCTGCAGCAATTGTCCTTTCACAGCGCCGGTTAAAAAATCCTGTCGTCCAATATCAGATGTCAGCGTAATTAAAGGCATTAAGTATTTAGATTAAAAACAATTCGCAATAATATAAGATAATAAAAATGGAAAGAGTACGCTCTCAGCTATTTTACAAGTACTCCGTTTTTAAAAAAGAAATTGTGCACGAACTTATCTGATAAAGATGGGAAAAATTTATTCATAAACACCGTCTGCTTTCCTGTGAAAGTTAAAACGAGCGTTCTCTTTCTTTTTTCTATAGCATTGATGATATGCGTGGCACACTCTTCGGCGCTCATCATTTTGCTTTCATCCATCGGCGACTCACCCTGCGGCTTTGCAGATTGATTTAATGCAACATTTCTTATGTTGGATGTTGTAAAGCCGGGGCAAACCCAAAGTACATTTACTCCCGTATTGAGTAGTTCAGTTCTCAATGCTTCCATCCATCCATTCAATGCAAATTTGCTGGCGCTATAGCCGCTTCGTCCCGGCAGACCACGGAAGCCGGCAATGGAAGACACGCTCACAATAGATCCCTTTTGTGCAATCACTGATTCAAGAGCATATTTGGTGCAATACACCGATCCCCAGAAATTAACATCCATCAGGTTTTTAAGAACAGTAAGATCAACGTCCCGAAATAATGCTCTCATAGAAATGCCTGCATTGTTTATTAGAATATCAATATGTCCGAATTTTTGCAGTGTGGCTTCAACAAATTTTTTGCAGTCGTCTTCCTTGCTTACATCAGCAACAACTGTAAACAGCGACTCAGACGCACACTGACTTTCGAGTGTTTTGAGTTTGTCCGCATTTCTGCCGCACGTTGAGACTTTTGCTTCTTTCCCCAGGAAGTCTTCTGTTAATGCTTTTCCTATTCCATCACTACCACCTGTAATTGCCACTATTTTATCCTTAAACATTTGCCTTCGATTTGGGCAAAAATAACAGAGATGCCTGTTAGGAGAAAGAAAATTTGATTTAAATAAAAAAAACCTCAAATTTTTGAGGCCTTCGGGAACCCATTGGTACAAAACTCGAACTTTTTAATGGCAGATTTGAAGCTTTTAGTT
>JBDTVF010000009.1:0-30955 GCA_040007325.1 Ginsengibacter sp.
CATAGTGCCTGGTATAATCCATATACCATGCTTTTTAGCCAGTTGACAAAAATCATCTTCTTCTTTATTAGGGAAAGGTTGCGCATGCAAGATCAATGGGCCATGAGCGCATAGCTCACTAAACATTACCATCTGCACCCATGGATAAACGGAAGTGAGCACTTCAACTTTATGCTTCATCATTTCAACATTGCTATGGCCTGCTGAAACGTGCATTTGAATTCCTGCGATTGAAAATGGTATCATATATTATTTATGTAATTTTTGAAGTTCTTCTTCAATAATGTCAAGTCCAGCATGTAACGTTTCATCGTCTATCACCAAAGGGCTTAATATCCTGATAACATTTTTATAAGTACCTGCATTTATGAGCAAAAGCCCTCTCTGCAGACATGCATTAATAAGCGCTGTTACTAACTCACTGTCTGGTTGTAGTGGATCGTTATTTTTTATGAATTCAATTGCCTGCATCGCGCCTAATCCTCTCACATCTCCAATGGATGAAGATTTTTCTTTCATTGCTAAAAACCTTTTTTCAACAACCTTACTTATTGCAATTGCTTTTGCATTAAGATTTTCTTTTTCCATAAAATCAATGGTAGCCAGTGAAGCGGCACAGCACACCGGGTTGCCTAAGTAGGTGCCGCCGATTGTACCAGGTAAAGCGGCATCCATAATTTTTTGTTTACCTATTACAGCGCCAATAGGCATTCCTGATCCCATTGATTTTGCCCAGGTTGAAATATCAGGTGTAACATTGTAATGTTGATACGCAGCCCATTTTCCCGTACGGCAAAAACCGCTTTGCACTTCATCGAATATTAAGACGATGCCATATTTGTCACAGAATTTTCTAAGTCCCTCTACATATTTTTTTGGCGCTATGTTAAAGCCGCCTTCGCCCTGCACCAATTCAATAATTACTGCTGCAATATTTTCAGGGGCAACGGTGGAATGTGTAGCGTTTTCCAATCGCTGCAATTCCTGTTCAATAAAATCGTCTTCCGTTAATCCATTTCCATAATGATAATAATCAGGAAATGGCAGGCGATACACTTCAGGGGCAAAAGGCCCGCAGTCAACTTTGTAATTGATTTTTGAAGTAAGCGTCATAGCCATCATACTTCTTCCATGAAAGGCTTCGGTAAAGCAAATAACTGCCGATCGCTTTGTTGCCTGCCGTGCGATTTTTATCGCATTCTCTACTGATTCAGCGCCCGTATTGGTAAGCATTACTTTTGTGCTCTCACCATGCGGAAGAATTGCCGCAAGCTTTTCACATAGCTCGATATATACCTCGTAAGTTGAGACATGAAAGCAGGAATGTAAAAATTTTTCTGCCTGCTCCTGTATCGCCTTTACGACCGGTTCAGGGCAATGGCCGGCATTCACCACACCGATGCCACCAGCAAAATCAATTAAGCCATTTCCATCAGCATCAGTGATGATGCCGTTTTTGGCGTCAATAATTGTGGTAGGACAAAACACGCCTACACCGTTTGCCACGATTGCTTTTCTGCGTTGTAATAAAGATGCTGTCTTCTGAAAGTCCAGCCCTTGTTCTTCTAAAATATTTGTTTGAAAATTCATAAAAAAGAATGGAGTAATTTAATGGAGCTTGGGGCTACTGGTTTTGAATTGTGTTGTAAACGCTTACTCCGGATAGTTAGAATATAACCTTTTAAGGCGAGTTAAAAAAATAAAATAAATGGAATAAACCGTCCGCGTAATGTTGTAATCTTAAACTGAAAGACATTGAAGAAGGATATTGAAAAAATATTCTTTCTTTTAAATGAAGTTCTGATTACCGGTTTTTCATTATATTGAAAAAAACGAGAAGGCACATAATAACAATATTGCTATTACAAAAATCAATTCCGTTAAAAATATTTATTTATGAGTAATACAAAAGATGTAACACAACAACAAATAGATGATATAATGCAAAAGGCATGGACTGCATTTCATGAATATCGAAAATTAAGTCTGAAACAACGTGCAGATTTCATGCGTGCAATAGCAACCGAATTGGATCTATGCGGCGACGAACTTATTCATACGGCTATGCAGGAAACAAACCTGCCTGAACCACGTTTGAAAAACGAATGTGTAAGAACTATTTTTCAATTAAACAACTATGCTGATGCATGCGAAAGAGGAGATTGGCTCGAAGCACGGATTGATACAGCTTTGCCAAACCGAATACCGCCTAAGCCTGATATCCGGAAGATGCTGATTCCATTGGGGCCTGTAGTGGTGTTCGGAGCAAGTAATTTTCCATTTGCATATTCTACTGCGGGAGGTGATACAGCCTGTGCTTTCGCGGCGGGTTGCCCGGTAATTGTAAAAGCACATCCTGCACATATTAAAACCAGTGAAATGGTTGCAGTAGCGATAATGAAAGCAGCCACCAGTCTTGGTTTGCCGGAAGGTATTTTTACTCACGTGCATGGAGATTCTTTTGAAACAGGGCAGGCTTTGGTTATGCATAAATACACAAAAGCAGTAGGATTTACCGGTTCTACTGCAGGTGGCAAAGCATTATTTGACCTGGCAAATAATAGAAAAGAGCCCATCCCGGTTTTTGCAGAAATGGGTAGCATAAACCCGGTGTTTCTAATGCCACAAAAATTAAGTGAGGCCGCAAATGAAATTGCTAAGATGTATGCGGGATCCATCACGCTTAGTGTTGGGCAATTTTGTACCAACCCAGGATTGATTATAGGTTTAGATGGCGAAGAACTAAATAGTTTTATTCAGTCGCTGAGCAAAGAAATAAAACCGCTTGCGCCAGCTACAATGTTGCATCCGGGCATTTACAAAAGTTATGTTGAGAAAAGAGCCAATGCATTGGCACAGCCTGATGTAGAAACAGTTTCAGTATCCGCCATCCAGGCAACAGCAAACCAGGGCACTCCAACAATTGCTTCTGCAACAGGGGCCGCTTTTTTAAATAACCCTGTTCTTCACCAGGAGGTTTTTGGGCCTTACTCGATCATCATTAAATGTAAAGACATGCGGGAAATGATTGAAGTTGCGAAACATTGTGAGGGACAATTAACTTCTACATTGATGGCGACAGAGGAGGACATGCTCAATAATACGGAGCTGGTAGAAGCTGTAAAAGATATTTGCGGAAGATTTATTTTAAATGGGGTTCCTACAGGGGTTGAGGTCTGCCTGAGTATGCACCATGGAGGGCCTTATCCTGCTACTACTGATTCCCGGTTTACCTCGGTTGGTGCCGATGGTATCAAGCGTTTTGCGAGACCTATCTCTTTTCAAAACTGGCCGGATGCTTTATTGCCGGATGAATTAAAAAATTCCAATCCTTTAGGCATTTGGAGGACCTTTGACAATATGCTGAGTAAAGATAAAGTTGGTAACTAATGGTATGTTGAGCAAGCATTGTCAATTTCCCACGGAGGCACAAAGACCACTAATTATTAACCTTTGCGTGCTTTGTGGCTTAGTGGGAAATTGCGACGACATAATATAGTTAACCTATCAAGGGTGAATAGTAACGCTAAGGGTTACATGATAACAATATGAAGAATAAGGAAGTTTGAATTTTATGTATGCCAGCTTGCAAAATTTGATCGTGCGGTTGGTACCACTGAATAATCATCGAAAGTGCCTTCTAAAAATTTATAATAAGCGGTAATGGCAATCATCGCTGCATTATCGGTGCAATATTCAAACGCAGGAATGAATGTCTTCCAATTTTCTTCTTTACCCATTTGATCAAAAGAATTTCTTAACCCGCTATTGGCACTCACGCCACCGGCTATGCATATTTCTTTGATGGAATATTTATCGGAGGCTTTTTTTAATTTATTCAATAAAATAGAAACGATGCGGGATTGAATAGATGCACAGATGTCTGCGAGATTTTCCTCAACAAAATTTTCATTCTTTGCTGTTTCGTTACGAATAAAATAAAGTATTGCCGTTTTCAATCCGCTAAAGCTAAAATCAAGTCCTTCGATATTAGGTTCGGGAAATTTATATTTTGCAGGATTGCCATTTGTAGAATACTTATCAATCAACGGACCGCCAGGGTAGGGCAAGCCAATAATCTTCGCAGACTTGTCAAATGCTTCACCGGCGGCGTCATCACGTGTTTGCCCTATCACTTTTAATTTTAAATAATCGGTGCAAAGGATTATTTGTGTATGGCCACCGCTTACTGTAAGACATAAAAACGGAAAGGAAGGAATAACCTTTTCTGAAGAAGAAGATTTTATAAGATTGGCAAGTACATGGCCTTGCATATGATCAACTCCGATCAATGGCTTATTAAAAGATAGCGCAAGTGACTTTGCGAACCCTGCACCAACTAATAAAGCACCTAGTAATCCCGGAGATTTTGTAAAAGCAAATGCATCTATTTCTTCTAAAGAAACTCCGGCCTTTTCCAAGGCTTCATCCACAACAGGCAGTATCGCCTGGAGATGCACCCTCGATGCAAGTTCCGGTACTACGCCACCATATTGCTTATGAATTTGCTGACTGAAAATAATATTACTTAATATGGCGCCATCTTTACAAACAGAAGCTGCAGTTTCATCACAGGAAGATTCAATGGCAAGAATAGTCGGCATTGTGAAAGTTATAAAAGCTTAATGTGCTGTATTTAATTTGAGACTTATTATGAACGTATTGCTACAACAGGATCTAGTCTTGATGCAGTATAAGCAGGAATAATGCCTGCCAGTATTCCGATTAAAATGCAAATTGATATAGCAAGCGTAAGAATACCTGCTGAAATATACACGGGAAAGTCGAAAACATTTGTAAGGACAAGCGTAAGAATATATACGAGTAAAAGACCCATTAGCCCACCCATAATACATATGATAGCTGCTTCAAGTAAAAATTCTGAAAGAATACTTTTCTTCTTCGCACCGATTGCTTTTTTTAGGCCGATCATTGAAGTCCTTTCTTTCACGGTGACAAACATAATATTTGCAATGCCGAATGCACCGACAACAAGACTCAGCACACCAATAGCCCATCCTCCAAGATTGATGCTGGCAAACAAAGAACTTACCCTGTCACTAAAACTGCTGATCTGGTTCAATGTAAAATTATCTTCCTGCTTTGGACGGAGCTTTCGTATAGATCGCATTACGCCTTCCAGTTCATCCGCGAGGGCTACTGAAGTTACATTCTCTTTTCCTTTCACCATGATTGCAGGGCTACTGTTGTCTTCATTGAATACTTGTCGTCCAAAGCGATAAGATAGCATTACAGACGCATCATAATTCCATCCAATAAGGCTTTGACCCACCTTTTTCATAACACCCACTACCCGGGCTGATTTATCTTTCAATTTTATTTCTTTTCCAACAGCCACTGATGGTGTGCCAAAAAGATTTTCTGCATTATCGTATCCTATCACTATCACAGGGCTTCCAGACGCAAATTCTGTCGCAGAAATAAATCTTCCAAATTGAATAGTTACCGGTTGAATGTTATCTTCTTCTTCACTCACGGCATACAAATCAACGCCTTCCAGGGCGTAATTTTCATATTGTATCGTCCCCTGGGTTCTTATAAAAAAAGCAACATTGGTAGAAAGCTGGCTACGTTCTTTAATAAACTGCACTTCTTCAAACTTTGGAACAGGCCGATTTACATATTTCCACCAGGGATAGTCTGGGCCGCCACTATAATTCCATTTGTCAATATAAATTGTGTTTGAACCAAGACTTTTAATCTGGTTTTGAATATTCATTTCAAGGCTGTTCACAGTCGCCAGTACTCCTATGATACAAAAGATGCCAAATGAAATTCCTATCAAAGAAAGTGCAGTGCGCAATTTATTCACCATAAGCTCCTGCATAGTGAGCCTGAAAGAATTTGATAGAATGTTAAGGGTCTTTCGCATTTCGCAAATTTAATAATTACTCCCTGCAATTAGTTTGGTCTGCACGAATAATCATTCGCAGGTTGGTAAATAAAGTATTAAGCTACTATAAATTCTCAAAGCAGTTATATCTTAATTGTATAAACGGTAATAGTGTATTTTGCATCTCCAAAAAATCTAAGCCGGCTTTGATTGCAGCAAAGGAAAATCTTAAGCTACAAAAACGAATTACACTCGTTGCGATTATTTTATTCATCATCAAGATAGTTGCGTGGCATATGACTGGTTCGCTGGCAATTCTTACTGATGCGCTTGAAAGCATAGTAAATATCGTTGCAGCACTTATTGGAATTTATAGCCTTTATGTTTCATCAAAGCCTAAAGACCAGGGACATCCTTACGGGCATGGTAAAGTTGAATTTATTTCTGCGGCAATAGAAGGAACCCTGGTAATAGTCGCCGGCATTTTCATTATTTACAAGTCAATCACGAATTTTGCCAATCCACCTCAATTTTCAAAACTTGATTTTGGAATTGTGTTACTTGGTATTACAGCGGTTGTTAACTACATAACCGGAGTTGTATGTATTGCAACAGGAAAGAAGAATAATTCACTACAGCTAATGGCCGGCGGCCGACATTTAAAGAGCGATACTTACAGCACCATTGGGATTTTCGCAGGCCTTGTGCTTCTTTATTTTACAAAATGGACATGGATTGATAGTGCTATAGCATTATTTTTTGGGTTTGTTATTGTATATACAGGCTACAAGATTGTTCGTACATCCGTAGCCGGTATAATGGATGAAGCGGACAGGAAATTATTAGAAAATCTTGTCGCCTATTTAAATAAGCATCGACGGGAAAACTGGATTGATATACATAACCTTCGCATTATAAAATATGGGAGTACGCTACATTGTGATTATCACGTTACCGTTCCATGGTATCTTAATGTGAATGAAGCCCACGGAGAAGTAGAAGCACTTGCCATTTTAATCAGGAATGAATTTGGCGAGGCCATCGAATTTTTTGTACATACTGATGGTTGCAAAGATTTTTCGTGCCCGATATGCTCAAAACAAAACTGCATGGTGAGACAGCACGATTTTGTAAAGAAAATAGAGTGGACCATTGAGAATGTTTCAAATGATACCCGACACTCAATATCTAATTAAAAAAAATCCCCTCACTCACGTGAAGGGATTGTTCCAAATTTCAAAACTGATCATCCATTATATACTTCTAACACCTTAATTTAATTTATTCTGACAGTATTGTTTTTGTTGTAAGCTCGTCTACAGTAGAAAATTTTAAGTAGTAGATCCCTCGTGTGGAACCTGGAATAACTTTGCTGAATGCGTTAGATCCAGTTTCTAACCGAACTGATTCAGTGAAATAAACCCTTCCCGCTGCATCGGTGATTGCCACCCTTATTTGCTGCGTACGATCACTATTTAAAGAGAAATTTAATTTCTTCGTTGTTGATGACAAGTTTACATAAAGGGGGGTAAAACTGTGAGTTATCTTCACCTCAACTGCAACTGTTTTGCTATAGCTCATTTTGCCATCTATATCTACCATTGAAAGCCGATAGTAATTAGTTCCTTTCAAGGGCATGATATCCCTGAATAGATATGAATTTTCCACATCAGATGTTCCTGAGGCGTAAACATTTCCAATTTTTGAAAAGTTCTTACCATCCCTGCTGCGCTGTATTTCATAGTAATTACTATTAATTTCTGAAGAGGTTTTCCAGTAGAGTGCAATTTCATCTTTATCATTTTTAGCCGAAAACTCTTTTAGTGTAACGGGAAGAGCACCTGCTGTAATCAAAGGATTTCTTGCCATCCATTCGTAAATGTTTTGTTTTATGCCGTCAAGTATATATACATTAGGTACATGGCCTTTTCCTCCATAAAATTGTTCCCAACAACAATGGCCACCACCACTGTAGTTAGTGGAAACAAATATGCCGGAAGAGGGTGAGGAGTAACTCATTTGGTTAGTACGGGTAAGTATATCGCGACCATCATTTACCTGCTCAAAACCCAATAAACGTCCACCGGTTGTCGCAAAATTGTTGAACAATTGCGGGTATGGCTGATTGTCATCGGGCTTTACACCTTCTACTTCTACCACTGTAGCCACCTGGCTTGCATATGTATAAGGCCCACCAATCGGATCGCCTGTAACAAACGTGGTGCTTACCCAGCCCCCCATAGATAATCCCGTGAGGTGCATTTTTTTGGGATCGATTCTATATAAAGATTTAAGGGTCTGAATTTTTGGATCTACGGCCACTTCCCACGGCCATGCGCTGGACGGCTGCAAGCTAATAACGATAAATTTTACACTGTCCACACCAATTTTTACATTGCCATCCCAACCCTGTGCGATATATGCTCCGGGGCCATTCAGTATTACTTTAGAAGCCGTGGTACCCACTTCACCGAGACCTGGAAAAAATATAATTGTCGGGTATAATGTATTTGGATTCGCATTATAGTCCCATGGCAAATGCACATAGGCATTCCATCCACCAACATTTATAAGCGTTTGTTGTTGTGCAGAAACTTTACTAACAGATAAAATCGTTGCTGAAAAAAGCAATGCAGAAAACATTGCCTTTTTGAGAAGGTTAAGTTGTTTCATAGAATGGTTATTTGGTTTTTAACTGGATAACGGTAACTGATGATCGCTTTGCAAAACTTATTTTTTAGAAATTTCGAAAAGCCGCAATCAGCGCGGTCTTAATAGTAACGCCCCCTTTTTGGATTTATTTTTCAGGAATTTCTAATTGAGTACAGTTACTTTGAAAGGGCTTATCTGAGGGTAATTTTACGCCGTAAATCAACTGAGTATAACCTTCCAGGAGAATTCGGGATCAGTTGAAAATGAATGGATTAGAGATATATGGAAATACTGTGTGAGATTTTCTAATACTCTGTAGTTTATCTACTACTTTATCAGCATTGCTACCCCGTAAGCAGCACCCGCAGCTAAAGCTCCTATAAGCATAACTTTTAATGCGCCAGACAATATTGGCACGCCTGTAATCTTACTTTTAAAATAGCCAAAGACAAATAGGCAAATCAGCGTTGCAACGACTGAAAATTTTAGAGCCTCTTTTGAATTAGAAATAAAAAAATAGGGGCTCAATGGAATGATACCACCGACTATGTATGAAACGCCGATGTTTAAAGCGCTTTTTCGCGCTCTTTTGGGATCAGGTTTTTCGAGGCCCAGTTCAAATTTCATCATGAAATCGACCCATTGCTTTTTATCTGTGGCGATTTCCTCGGTTGCCTGGTTTTGTAAATCTTCGCTAAGGCCTATGCTTTCAAAGAAGTCTTTTACTTCTTTCTTTTCCATTTCAGGAATTCGCTCTACTTCAGCATACTCGCGTTTTAATTCACTATTGTAATGATCCTGTTCTGTCTTACCTGCAAGATACCCGCCTAAACCCATTGCAATACTGCCAGCGGCTATCTCCGCTATACCAGCTATAACCACAATGCTGCTCGTTGCCACAGCGCCGCTAAGACCTGCTGCTAATGCAAATGGCACTGTAAGTCCGTCACTCATGCCAATTACCACATCTCTCAACAGATCTGAGCTTTGTAAATGTTCTTCAGCATGATGATGATGATGATCGGAGTCTGGCATATTTCGAAATTGTCTTCTATAAGATGTGGCAATTTACGCCACATGCAACTAATTCAATTAGTTAATGGGTTTTATAAGTTATCCGGTATACGACACCGTTATAGTCGTCGCTTACCACCATCGACCCATCTCTTAGAAAGGTAAGATCCACAGGTCTGCCATTCACAGTCTTTTCATTTTGCAGCCATCCTTGTGCAAATGGAATAGGATCTTGAGGATTGCCAGCGGTATCCATTTTTAACACCGCAACATTGTACCCAATAGGCGTGCTGCGGTTCCAACTTCCATGCCTTGCAACGAAGATTGCATTTTTATATTCTTGCGGAAACATACTTCCTTTATAAAACCTAAGACCGAGAGCCGCGACATGCGGGCCCATCAATTTTGCGGGTGGTGTATAATTGCTACAATTCTTGCCTTTACCGAATTCGGGGTCAAGTATATTCCCCTGGTGACAATATGGATATCCAAAATCCAATCCTGCATTGGGGGCTTTGTTTAATTCGTCATTCGGCACATCATCGCCTAAATCGTCGCGGCCATTGTCTGTAAACCAAAACTCTTTGGTGTTTGGATTCCAGTCAAAACCAACGGAATTTCTTATTCCCTTAGCAAAAATTTCCATCCCGGAGCCATCAGGGTTCATACGGGTAATTGAAGCATAGATTGGTTTATGAGGTTCACAAATGTTGCAAGGCGCACCCACAGGCACATATAGTTTTCCATCAGGGCCAAAGGCAATAAATTTCCATCCATGGTGAGTATCGGTGGGGTATTTATCATAAACGACTACCGGCTTTGCAGGATTTTCGAGTTGTGATTCAACATTGTCGATCCGATATATTGTTGAGATAGTCGCGATGTATAAACTGCCATCCTTAAAAGCAACACCATTAGGCGTATTAAGATCTTCAGCAATCGTATACACTTTATCCACTTTACCGTCATTATTTTCATCACGAATTGCATATACTTTTCCAGCGCCCTGTGTGCCCACAAACAAAGTTCCTGAGGGAGAAACACATAAGCTTCTTGCACCTTCTGCCTTGGCATAAACGCTTATAGAAAAACCTGCTGGTAATGCGATCTTATCAAGGTTATATTTTTTTGAAATCTCATCCGTCTGCTCAGCAGTAGAATCTTTTATTGCACCTGTTTTTACAGCGCTATTGTTGTTACAACTAATTGTAATGAGGATGTATGATACAATGATCAAATACTTTGAAAAGCGTTTTGATTGCCCGAATAATATATTCACGATAACTTCTTTGAGTTTAAAATGCGATACAGACTCACTACAATTATATAGCCAATCTTCAATGTAAAACCTTCAAATGTTGAGAAGATGCGGGGTGTAATTTGCAAGAATACATTACCGCTAAAACAAACCTAATCGGTTCGAATGATTATTCGTCAAGTAGTTTCACCAATGAAAGCAAGTCGGTCTTTTTATATTGATTCGCAGAGTCGGTAAAGCATTTGCTGAATTCTTCCAGCAGGTGCTGAATAATTCTTTTGTTATCCAATTGCTTGTAATACGACGGAGTAGGAGGCACGGAGATCCTTTTAAAATAATTTTCTACATCTTTATTTGAGTATATCTGTCCGTTAAGAGGATCAATGTAGAAATTTATCTTTTCGCTCTTTTGCCTTGTTGGATTTGGGAAATTATAGTCAATATCAAAATAGCCAAGTATGAATTGTCTAGGAATATTAATAGCTCTTACCGGTATATCCAGCAATTCGCAAATCACCAGGTAAAGTATACCATTCGTAATGGCGTTACCTTTTTTATTTTCGATTACTTTATTAAGTAGAAAGTCGTCAGTGATATCATAAGCAACTTCATTGCCTTTCAATTTATAATAACTGTAAAGTATACCTGTAATTACATTGGTTTGCTCCAGCGGTGTGAGATAGCTATTGAGCTCAAGCCAGATATTCCGACGAATTTTTTCAATTTCCTGTAATGATGACGTTGCGATCATTTCAGGGTATTGATATCGTGCAACAAGAAGTGCGCCTTCAAGCAATTCACATGAACCGTTTTTCCAATTGGTAAAATCGCTAACGAGATCGCGAAAGTGCAGTTTGTGAATTAGCATCTCGATGCGTTCCTGCACTTCTTCGTTTGGTGTATTCTCCCAGAGATGTTCAAGGTTTGGAATAATACCTCGTCCTAAGGATACTATTCGCTCACTTACTGAAGTAAAAACTTCTTCATCCGGGTCATCTATAAGATGAAACAGCGCCGATATTTCGTTGTTTTCCTGCATTTAATTTGTGTAACTGTTTACTTCAAATGTTTATTCAAGATCTCATACAAGCGATTATCGTTGGGTATTAAAATAAGCAAATGGCCTATTAGTTATTCCGGTTTTTTGGCAACAGCTTTTTTCGTTGTTTTTTTTGCCGCCGCTTTTTTAATCTTTGTTTTTTTATCAAATGCCTTAGGATCCTGGGCTACAATCAATTTCTTCACTTCGTCCAGTTCCATAGCGGCCAACTCTTCGGGAGTATGCTTCGCTTTACCTCCGGGCAGCTTAAGCATTTTCTTTCCGAAACGTATGAAAGGTCCCCACCTTCCATTCTCAATGGCAATTTTCTCTTCAGGCCATTGTCTTATATAGCGATTTGCTTCTTTCACCATCTTTTTTTCGATCAATTCATTACAGTCCTTTTGTGTGATCGCATCAAAATTATAAGCCCTTGGAATATTAATAAACAAATCGTTCCATTTTATAAAAGGGCCAAATCTTCCTTTGCCTTTTGTAATAGGCTTTTCTTCGTAATAGCCAATCGGTGCGTCCTCTACTTGTTTCGCTTTAATAATTTCAGTGGCCCGGCTCAGATCTATCTCCAGCAGATCTTCACCTTTAGGTATAGAAACATATTGTTCTCCATATTTTACGTATGGACCGAATCGCCCAATGTTTACTGATACTTCGAGCCCTTCGTATTCGCCTAATGTTAATGGCAGTTTAAAAAGATCAAGCGCTTCGTCAAGTGAAATGGTCTCGATACTCTGGGTGCTTTTTAACTTAGCAAACTTTGGTTTTTCTTCATCGTCCTGCGCTCCGATTTGCACCATAGGCCCATACCTTCCCATTCTTGAAAAGACAGGTTTGCCTGTTGTGGGATCGGTACCAAGTTCACGCTCACCTTTTGCACGGTCAGCATTTTCAAGGGTATGCTCAACATTTTCATGAAAAGGCTTGTAAAATTCCCCAACCATAGTGCTCCACAGTTCCTTTCCTTCAGCAATCTTGTCAAACTCTTCTTCAATATTTGCTGTAAATGAATAATCCATTACGGTTACAAAATGCAGATTTAAAAAATCCGTAACTACAAGTCCAAGATCAGTTGGAAAGAGTTTGGATTTTTCGGCACCGGTATTTTCCTGTATGGCGGTTTTCTCAATTTTATCGTTGCGCAATTGTAAAATCCTGACATCTCTTTTTGTACCCTCCTTATCTCTTTTCTCCACATAATTTCTTTTGACAATGGTACTAATAGTGGGTGCGTAGGTACTTGGTCGTCCGATACCGAGTTCTTCTAATTTTTTTACCAGCGATGCTTCTGTATACCTTGCAGAAGGACGGGTGAATTTTTCAGTTGCTGTCATCTTTTCAAAATCGAGATCCTGACCCGCAGCTAGCGGCGGGAGTCTGCTTTCCGCTCCCATAGCCTGTTTGTCGCTTTCGTCGTCATCATTCGACTCGAAATATACCTTTAAAAAACCATCAAATTTCAAAACCTCACCAGTGGCTGTCAATTCATCTTCAACAGTACTTATCTTAATTTTTGCAGTCGTCTTTTCAAGAACCGCATCGGCCATTTGACTTGCAATAGTTCGTTTCCAGATGAGGTCATAGAGTCGTCCGGTTTCAGGATCGTTTATGGAACTTACAGACATTTCCGTTGGCCTGATAGCCTCGTGAGCTTCCTGGGCGCTTTCATTTTTATTTTTATAATTACGTAGTTGGAGATATTTATCACCGTAGTTGTTACAAATCTCAGTTTGAATTTGTTCTTTGGCGGTGTCACTTAGGTGCAGGCTATCAGTACGCATGTAGGTGATGCGCCCACTCTCATATAGCTTTTGAGCCATCAGCATAGTTTTGCTTACACCGTAACCAAGCTTCCGGCTGGCTTCCTGCTGTAAGGTAGAAGTGGTAAAAGGTGCTGCAGGTGTGCGTTTACCCGGTTTCACTACAACATCTCTTACTGAGTACAAGGCTCCTTTACATCTTTCCAAGAATGACTCCGCATCTTCTACACTACGCTGGCGGCCATCTTCAGCTTTAAAGGAAATTGATTTGCCCTGGTTATCTTTCGCTGCCAATATTGCTTCGATCTTAAAACTGCTTGTTGATACAAACTGGTTGATTTCACGCTCTTTTTCGGCAATCAACTTTACTGCAACGCTTTGTACACGGCCAGCACTAAGGCCGCCTTGCATACCGATCTTCCGCCAAAGTACGGGTGAGAGCTCAAATCCAACAATTCTATCGAGTACCCGGCGTGCCTGCTGGGAGTTCACAAGATCCATATTGATACGACGGGGATTTTCTACGGCATCTTTTATGGCGGGTTTAGTGATCTCGTGAAAAACAATTCGCTTTGTAGTTTTAATATCGAGACCCAACACTTCTGCCAGGTGCCAGCTTATACTTTCTCCCTCACGATCCTCATCCGACGCCAGCCATACCTCATCGGCATTTTTTGCATACTGTTTTAATTCTTTCACTACCCTGACCTTATCTTCCGGAATCTTATATCGCGGTGCAAAATGATTATTTACGTCAATACCCATGTCGTCCTTTTCAAGGTCGCGGATGTGACCATAACAGCTTTTTACCTCGAAATCGCTACCCAGAATTTTCTCAATAGTCTTTGCTTTAGCGGGGGATTCGACTATCAATAAATTTTTTGCCATAATCGTTTTTTTGTTCTTCTGATCTCGTCTCTAATGCTGAAATGAAATAAAAAATAACCTATATCGGTTTGCTGCAATATTAGCTTAAAAATTAAAAATGGAATTTTAAATGCTAAATTGGTACTTTACATTTAGCTTATTATCTTCGTCACGGCCTTCCATATTAAACGATGATAAATCTTACTGTCCTAAATTCCAAAACTTTATCACAAGCATTAAATAATGTTTATCACAAGCATTAAATAATGCATATTTCAATTAGTTTCTCTAATGAAAAACTTACTGTATTTTAGTAATTGCGGGGACTATACGTGCATGACTTTCCCATGTAAGTAAAAAAAAGAAAAAATGAAGGTTGTAATAGCAGGTACTGGAAATGTCTCGTCGGTCTTGTGTGCAATAATTCAAAGAGCCGGCCATGAATTAGTACAGGTACTAAGCCGTAATGATGAGAATGCCAAAAAGCTTGCTTCAAGATATAACGCCGGTTCCGGCACTTTATTGGACAAGGAATTTGCAGAAGCTGACATATACATTATCGCGCTTACCGACTCGGGACTTGAATCAATTGAAAAAGTCAAGGGTTTACAGAATAAGCTCATTGTTCACACAGCCGGTTCAGTTCCGATGGATATATTAAAAGAGTGTTCATCCACTTATGGAGTGCTTTATCCGTTACAGACGCTATCTAAAGAGACAGAAGATTTGCCTGAAATCCCTTTTCTTGTTGAAGGAAATAATAAGGATACACTTCATAGAATCACCGAATTTGCAAGAACCCTTTCTAATAACGTAATCCAATCTACTGATAACGAAAGGCTACACTATCATATAGCTGCAGTTTTTGCAGGCAATTTCACGAATCACCTGATGGCTTTGGCGGAAGCTTTTTGTGAAAAGGAAAAAATTGATTTCAAAAATCTGCTGCCACTTATTACTGAAGTAACACGTAAAGCCAATTCCTTTTCACCGCACGATGTACAAACGGGTCCTGCAATACGAGAAGATATTGTAACATTAAATCGCCACTTACAGGCACTATCACCTCACGTAGACCTTAAATATATTTATCTCAAGCTCTCTGAAAGTATTTTAAAACTCCACCAAAAAAACAGGTGAAAGCCGTTAAGGGTCTTTTCTGAATCTTCTTTCTCCAGCAAACCAATGGGGAGTATGTATCGCGGGAATTACAAATTTCGTAAGACTTTTCTTTTGCTATGGCGTAGTTTTGCAGCCGAAATGACAAGATGATGTACAATGTTACTTATAAGTTTGAGCAAAAAGGCCTCGAACCGGTTACTATTGAAAATGTGGAACCAGATCAGTCCATTTTAGAAATTGCATTACAAAATGATATAGAACTTCATCACAACTGCGGAGGCGTTTGCGCCTGCAGCACCTGCCACATTTATGTTGAAAAGGGTGAAGATCATCTGCCTGAACTTACAGATCGTGAAGAAGATTTTATAGACAGAGCGATTAATCCGAAACTAATATCGAGGCTTGGGTGCCAATGTTTACTTGACGAAGGAGATGGCGATATCGTGGTGACACTGCCAGATCAAACACAATTTCTTGGTGAATAATTGCTGCCAACAATTTTAATAATTATAAAATGACGTTTGAACCCCCAATTCACTGGAACGATTATGAAGATATAGCTATGAAGCTGTATGAAAAGTTTGGTGATGAATTCAATGAAAGTAAGATCTACCGGTTGCGTTTTACAGATCTTCGTAAATGGGTGCTGGAAATCCCCACGTTTTCAGGAAAGCCGGAAGACAGTAATGAAGGCCACCTCGAAATGATACAGAGCAGTTGGGTGTATGAATGGAGAGATAACCAAAAGTAAATTTCCCGTTACAAATTATTCTCCATCGAAATTTTTTCTATTTAATGAACGTCCTTTCACGCTTGCGCCCGATAAAGACTTTTGTTTTTGACATGGACGGTGTACTCACCGATGGCACTCTTTTGGTGGATGAGAATAACAAATGGCTGCGTACCATGAATCTTAAAGATGGATACGCGTTGCAATTAGCAGCAAAGCATGGGTATCGCATTATTGTAATTTCCGGCAGCGAAGCGCCGCAAGTAGAAGAGCGCTTGCGCAAGCTTGGACTTGGGGAAGTTTTCATGAAAATTCTTGATAAAGCGGGCTTTTTAAAAACATATCTTCAAGATCAGAAACTTTCAATGGAAGAGACTTTGTTTATGGGTGATGATATTCCCGACTATGAATGCATGCAGCTGGCAGGGTTTAGATGTTGCCCCGCTGATGCAGCAGTTGAGATAAAAAGAATATCTTATTATATTTCACCATTAACCGGTGGCCATGGTTGCGTACGTGATGTAATTGAAAAAGTAATGAAACTTAACAACCATTGGCCTTTACACACAACTGTTCCGTCTGCCTGAATTCTTTAACTTGATTTATGAATACTATGACCGCTTTTTTCAAGTTAATAAGGTGGCCTAACTTATTATTCATTGCTCTGACACAAGCACTCTTCAGGTTTTTTATACTTCCTTTTGCTTACGGCTACAGGGCGCTTTCAAGCAACGACGTTAAACTCTCTTTACCTTTATTTTTTTTACTGATGGCTGCTTCACTATGCATTGCAGCAGCAGGCTACATCATCAATGATTATTTTGACCTTAACATTGACCAGGTAAACAAACCGAAACGTCTTATTATCGATAAATTCATCAAAAGACGATGGGCGATTGTATTGCATGTGGTACTATCTTCCGTTGGTTTCCTCCTGAGCATTTATGTAGGCTACAAAATCTGGAATTTCTATATCCCTTTTTTTAACCTGGTAGCTATTCTTGCGTTATGGTTATACTCAACCACCTTTAAAAAGAAATTGCTGATTGGAAATATTCTTATATCACTCTTAAGTGCATGGGTAATACTGGTGCTAACGTTTGCTGAATATCGCTTCGAGATCGATCCACTGAATGGTCAATGGAGAAGACTTTTAAAAGTGTCGTTTATTTACGCTGGCTTTGCTTTTGTGATTTCTATTGTGCGGGAAGTAATTAAAGATATGGAAGATATGCGCGGCGATTACAAATATGGATGTCGCACAATGCCAATCGTGTGGGGTCTGCAGGTATCGAAAGTCTTTTCGGGTGTTTGGATCGTTGTATTGGCCGGCTGCGTTGGGATAATTATAGTGTATGTATTGCAACTCGGATGGTGGATTTCGGCGATATATTCCTTTGTCGCGATCATTATTCCATTATTTTGGGTATTGCGAAAATTATACGACGCAAAATCCCAAGCCGAATTTCACAGGTTAAGCACGGCAGTAAAGGTTATCATGCTTACGGGAATTATTTCAATGATATTTTTTTGACTTTTAAAAAATGCCAAACGATACAATCATTTTAGCTTCCAGGTCGCCCAGGCGCAGCCAGTTGTTGCGATGGGCAGAAGTAAATTTTGAAGTTATTTCTGCAGATACTGATGAAACTTATCCCAACGAACTTTCACCCCAAGAAGTTGCAATGCATATAGCAACAAATAAGGCTGCTGGTGTAAAAGAAATGCTTAAGGAAACTTGGGATGACAAAATTATTCTTGCTGCCGATACTATTGTGGTTCTTGATGACAAAATAATCGGCAAACCTGCCAGCCGCAAAGACGCTATCAACACATTGAAATTGTTATCTGGTCAAATCCATAAGGTGATTACCGGTGTCTGCATTCTTACGAAAGAACATAAGGTCATTTTTGCGGAGCAAACAGAAGTTGAATTTTTAGAAATACCGACGGGTGACATTGAATATTATATAGACACCTACAGGCCTTATGATAAAGCCGGCGCATATGCGATACAGGAATGGATAGGAGTCACGGCTATAAAATCTATTCGTGGCGATTTCTACAACGTGATGGGATTACCGGTAAGTCGCGTGGTAATGGAATTAAAAAAGATAGATCAAGGTAAAAAAGAGTTTAGTAGTTTAGCCAAACCAATGTAATCTCTATAGCTGCCGCTAATGAAAGAAGATCTCCTTCAATATATCTGGCAATTTCAATACTTCAATACAAAAGAATTGCAAACCGCCAACGGAGAAGAAATTCAAATCATTTCTCCCGGATCGCACAATTCTAACCAAGGGCCTGATTTTCGGGACGGGAAAATAAAAATTGGTAATACGATGTGGGCGGGCAACATCGAGCTTCACATTAGCTCCAGCGATTGGAACCTTCACCGTCATTCATCGGATAATAATTTCAGCAACATTATCCTGCATGTTGTTTGGAATCATGATGCTGACATAAAAGATGCAAACCAAAACAATATTCCAACACTCGAACTTCAGCAACGCGTTTCAAAATTATTATTGAATAAATACCGTGAGTTGATGGCAAGTGCCGGCTTTATTCCATGCGAACGCATGGTACCGCAAGTAAACGATCTTACAATTACGCACTGGAAACAGCGCTTGATAGCGGAAAGAATGGTGGCTAAAGCTGAAAGAATTCTTTGCATATTAAAGGAAACAAATTTTCATTGGGAAGAAACTTTCTGGCGCGTGATTGCTTATAATTTTGGATTAAAGGTTAACAGCAGCCCATTTCAAAAGATTGCAGAGTCGTTGCCGGTTTCTGTTCTGGCAAAACATAAACACAGCATTCATCATTTGGAGGCTTTACTTTTCGGACAGGCGCAGCTTTTAAAAGAAACCTTCCAGGACAAATACCCCGTGATGCTTCAAAAGGAATATCAGTTTTACCGCAAAAAATATCAATTACAAGAGATAGACGGTGAGCTGTTTTTTCTCCGAATGCGGCCGGCCAGTTTTCCAACTATCCGGCTGGCACAGCTTGCAATGCTTATTTATAATAGTGAACACCTGTTTTCAAAAATTAAAGAGGCTCATTCTGTTGGTGAAGTAAGGGCCATGCTCGACGTAAAGGCTAATGATTATTGGAACTATCATTACATATTCGATGAAGAAACCGACTATAAGGAAAAGAACCTTGGAAGTCAAATGATCAATAACATTATTATTAATACAGTTGTCCCTGTTCTGTTTGCATATGGGAGTCATCATGATGAAAAATCGCATAGAGAGAAAGCCATCAACTGGCTTGAAAATTTGACAGCAGAAAAAAATTCGATTACAAAAGGATTTGAACAACTGGGTCTTTCAAACAAAAATGCATTTGATTCGCAGGCGCTGATTCAGCTAAAGAATGAATATTGCAACAAAAAATTTTGCCTCAGGTGCTCGATAGGTAATGCGCTGCTAAAACGAAATCTTTGAATTTTGCCTTTCGATGATTTATCAAAGCCAACTTTTTATACATTTATCTCGTTTTATTTAATAACTGTTTTTAAAATAGTTATAAATACCTTAAATGCACTTTCGTCGTACATACGATTGCAGAAGCCGTACGGTATTTTTATCTAAATTTACACAAGTAAAAAACTATCAATGCGAAGAATACTTTTATTGATCCTTGTTACCACAACTACACTCGCTGCAACCGCACAGAAAGAAAAAAAACAAAGGCAAGCTGAAAAGCGCGCCCATATTAATAACCTTATAAAACAGGAAGAAGAAGGCGTTATTGCTTACAAAAAGAGTTTTGTCTTTGGCGCGAAACTTCTTAACGACGGCTACGGAATTTTCTTTGAGCTTGGCAGAGCGAGTTCCATAAAGAAATCAACCTTATATCAATTAGAAATAAGTGAACGCAAGCACATAAAAGAAGATAAGCAAAGCAATCCTTTTATAAATTCGATTCCATTCATTTATGGAAAGGAAAACTTTTTCTACCCTGCAAAGCTTGGCGTGCAGCAGCAAATGTTGTTGGGTAATAAGTCCAATAAAAATGGAGTAAGTGTAACTGCTAATTATGGCGGCGGCATATCCATGGCGCTGTTGCGGCCATATTACTTAGAGGTACAAAAAGGCAATGATCTTATCTATGTAAAATATAATTCACCTGATAGCTCCCTCTTCTTAAATGGCCCGATCTACGGTGGCCCCACTTTTGGGAAGGGATGGAGCGACCTTACTGTAACGCCCGGCCTTTATGCAAAAACTGCATTGCGGTTTGACTATGGCGCCTACAATGAAATTGTTTCCGCAATGGAAGTTGGGCTAATCGGGGAATATTACACCAAGGAAATTCCTATTCTCCTGCAGAATTCGCAACGTAAATTTTTCTTCAGCGCATATTTCTCTCTTTGTTTTGGAAAGAGGAAGTAGTTTTGTGCAATTATTTATTAAGGCAAATTTTTTTTGATGAGTGATGAATTATTAATGCCAGAAAAGCCGAAGGCAAAGAAACCAGATTGGTTGAGAGTGAGGCTGCCAATTGGTGAAGAATATAAGCATGTAAGAAATCTTGTTGATACGCATAAGCTGCATACCATCTGTGAAAGCGGTAACTGTCCGAATATGGGTGAATGCTGGGGCGAGGGCACTGCTACTTTTATGATACTTGGCAATATTTGTACGCGAAGCTGTGGCTTTTGCGCTGTTGCCACGGGCAGGCCACTCGCTGTTGACTGGGACGAACCACAAAGAGTTGCTGAGGCTATTCACCTTATGAAAGTGAAGCATGCGGTGATCACATCAGTAGATCGTGATGAAATAAAAGATGGGGGTTCCATCATTTGGTACAATACGATCAGGGCTGTGCAGGCCTTGAATCCCGATACTACTTTAGAAACACTTATTCCCGATTTTAAAGCAGATAAGGAAAACATTCAACGTGTAATTGATGCTGCTCCTGACGTAGTAAGTCATAACATTGAGACTGTGGAACGGCTAACCCGTACCGTGAGGATACAGGCAAAATACTGGCGCAGCATGGAAACACTTCGTATTTTGAAACAAGGAGGCATGCGCACTAAAAGTGGTATTATGCTTGGTCTTGGCGAAGCAAAGGAAGAAGTGATACAAACCATGCAGGATCTTCGGGATAGTGATGTTGATGTAATTACTATTGGCCAATATTTACAGCCAACAAAAAAACATTTGAGTGTGCAACGTTTCATTCACCCGGATGAATTCGCCGAGTTTCGTGAAATAGGTTACGGGATGGGTTTTGACTATGTTGAAAGTGGCCCGCTGGTACGCTCTTCTTACCATTCTGATAAGCATGTAATACAAGGTTGGGGAAGAGAGAAATGGCTGACTGAGAAAGCGATCCAGAAAGATTTAGCGTGATTTTTTTTTATTTTGATAAATGGGTATTGCAGATAAAATAATTCCACATTATACTTACGATGATTGGGTGCATTGGGAGGGAGCGTGGGAATTGTTGGAAGGACACCCCATTGCCATGAGCCCTAAGCCCGTTCCATCACATCAAAGAGCGTCAGCAGAATTAATAACAGAATTAACCTTGGCCCTTAGAAAATCTGGTTGTAAAAAAGGCAAAGTTTATGATCCGCTGGATTATAAAATAACTAACGACACTATATTGGTTCCCGATATCATGATAATTTGTGGGGAAGTGAAGAAAAAGTTTTTGGATTTTCCTCCTTCGCTCGTTGTCGAAATTTTATCGCCGGCTACTGCTTTAAGAGACCGGCATACCAAATATGAAATCTACCAACAACAAGGTGTAAAATATTACCTGATTGTGGATGCTGATAAAAAGAAAATTGAGATTTACTTGTTAAAAGGTGGCGAATATGTATTGCAGAACATAGATAGTTCTTACCAATTTTATTTGAATGATGATTGCATCATTGCTCCTGATTTTAATAGCGTTTTTGATTAAACGCTTTACCAGTGACGTTTACACTATAATCCTTTGTTCGGCCATAATAACTTCACCTGCTCCACATTATACAATTTGGCATTTAGACGAAAAACTGCCGAAATGTTTCCAGGCGACAATACTTCCGCGGGCTTCCCACTCGCATAAAGTTTTCCTTCATGCAACAATAATATTTCATCCGCATAATTCAACGCAAGATTTAAATCGTGCAATACCGCTATTATAATAGTTCGTTCGTTTAAAAATTCTTTTACATGGTGCAAAAAATCAAACTGATATTTTATATCGAGAGACGAAATAGGTTCGTCCAATAATAATATTCTTGAACCTTGCTGTGGCATTTTCCAAATCTGCGCAAGCACCCTGGCAAATTGAACCCGTTGTTTTTCACCACCAGAGAGCGTTAAAAAATTTCTCTTTCTAAAAAGTTCCAATTCCTGTAAAGCAATTACCTCATCACAAATTTTATGGTCCTCTTTGGATGGGCTTACTTTAAAATGGGGATAGCGCCCCATCATAATAACTTCTTCTACTTCTAAAGGAAAACTTATATCTACCTGTTGTGATAGCACGCTCCTGTACTTTGCGTAAGTCTCTTTTTTACGATAATTGATTGCAGAATTGTTGTAGAAAATTCCACCGGTGGAAGGAGTCAGTAAAAGACTAATGAGTTTCATCAATGTCGATTTTCCTGCACCGTTAGGCCCGCAAATCATATAACATTTACCCGGCAGAAATTGATAGGAAAGATTTTGCAATAGCCATTTCTGGTTAATGGCAAAGCCAATGTTTTTTACATCAAGCATACGAACCTCCTTTTTCCTGGAGCACATTAAATTTTTTCAGCAGAAAGATAAATACGGGCGCTCCTGTTATCGAAGTGATAATACCTATAGGAACTTCTGCCGGCGCCAAAAGCAATCGTGCACCCATGTCCGCAAGTAATAATAAAATAGCACCCATGATCATCGAAGCGGGAATTAATTTTTTATTATCGCTTCCTATAAGAAGGCGTAAAATATGCGGAACGATGAGGCCGATAAAACTTATAACACCGACAAATGCGGTTGCAACAGAAACCATAGCAGTAGTGAGAATCATTATCCTTCTTTTTAATTTCTCGGGCTCTACACCCATGTAGGTTGCTTCTTCTTCGCCGAGTATCAGTGCATTCAACTGCTTAGAATATCGCAGCGACATTATAAAGACGATAGCCGCAACAACACCCGTAATAGCCACCTGTGACCAGGTAGCTCCTGAAAAAGTTCCGAGGTTCCAAAACGTAATGCTTCTCGCCTGCGGATCTCTAGCGATATAGCTCATAAACCCCGTGCCGCTAAGGCCTATTGCGTTGATGGCAATGCCAACTAATAATAAAGAAGTTACCGATATTTTTTTCTGTGACCTTGCGATAGAATACACTAAAAATGTTGCGATAAGTCCGCCTCCAAAAGCAAAGAGCGGAACTAATAACGAGCCTGCAACACTCCTCATCTCTTCACTCATTTGTACTGCAAGCACAAATACTATTGACGCGCCAAAAGCTGCACCGGCGCTTGTTCCTATGAGGCCCGGCTCTACAATAGGATTTCTGAAAAGGCCTTGTAACAGCACACCCGATGCAGATAGTACTGCACCAGTAATAGCACATAAAAGCACGCGGGGTAGTCGAATCTGCAGAAAAACACCTTCATAAATGTTTGCAGGCTTCTTATGTTGAAGAGCATGCTTTATCGCTGAAAACATATCATCAACACTTATTGAAACAGCGCCAAAGGCAATTGCACATAGAAAAACAAGTACTAATAAAATGATTGTAACAGGAAAGAATAATTTATTTTTCTTGAACATCGGCAGAAGGGTAAAATAACTTCATGAGTTTAATAATATTTTCTCCGGTGCGGGGCCCAAAGTAAACAATGTCGTGTTCTTCAAAACGATAAATGCGATCATTCTTCGCTGCATTTGTTAGGGCAACACCTGGAACAGTTTTGAAATTTTCCGCGCCGCCCATCTTATCAAAGCCATAATCTGTAGCAATAATAATATCAGGATTAGCAGCAGCAATTGCTTCAGCGCTTATTTGCCGTGCGCCTTTTGCATCATAATGTGCAGGCTTGCCCCCAGCCATTTCTATCATTTTATCAGGAGTACCACCACGTCCGCTCATTACAAAAAAAGAATTAGTGGCGCGGCCAAATTGTATGATCATAACGGTGGGCGTATCCTTAATATTCATTTTGCTTAGTGCCTTTCTCGCTTCTTCTACATCGGCCTCTAATTTTTTATTGAGAGAGTCTGCTTTACCAGGTACATGAAAGAAATCACCTAATTGTTTCATTAATATTTCGGCACTATCTATGGAGTTTCCAGGGTGGTATCCCGTTGTATTCAATCCTGCCTTCTCCAATTGTGGCAGCACGTTATCGGGACCAATATTGTAATCATGCAGTACGAGATCAGGCTTCATTGATATGATGCCCTCAGCACTGAGCATTCGGTGATAGCCGACGTTTGGTAATAGCTTGGCGCTATCGGGATAGGTACTTGAAAGATCCACGGCAACAATGTTATGACCTTCGCCAAGCGAAAAGATCATTTCGTTTAGTTGCTTGGAAACGCAGACAATACGCATCTGCCGTTCAGCGTCATTTTCATTATTACCAAATCTTCCGCATGAGAAAAGAATAGATGAGAGTAATAAAATCAATAATATTTTTCTCATAATTTTTTTATTAGCCACAAAGACGCGAAGACCACAAGTAGCACAAAGAAAAAAATAAACCTTTGTGTTTTCGCGCCTTTGTGGCAATGCTTAGAAATTGTATTTTAAACTAATTCCTCCAAAACAATTTGGCTTATACGGTGCCGGGATATAGGCATCGGGCAATTGGTTTAGAAAAACTATTATTGGATATTGTGTTCCCGTAATATTATTGACACCAAAGAAAGCATCCAGATCGAAGCGAGTTGAAAGACTGTGTCGGTATCCGATTTTAGAATTCAGCAAACTGTAATTTTTCGTTTTGTTTGCACCATCCGATGTAAAGGGAAAGCCATCTTTGTACATATAGATAACACTTGCATACAAACCTGGGTTGGTGAAAAAATCTATTCCCGCATTGGCCGTTACCGGCGAAACACCAGCTACTGCTTTTCCGCTATAATCAATAACCGTCGTGGTTGTAGGCGGTGCGTTCAATTTTTCAAATTGATAATCTTTGTATTTGAAATCACTGTAAGTGAAGTTTACAAATGGTCTTATTGAAGAAAAGAAACCAGTGCCTGATTCGTACGCAGAAAACTTCAACAGTACTTCAATTCCTTTATCGTTCTGTTTGCCGCCATTCGCGATATAAGTATACGCTGTAGTAGTTGCATTTAATGGCACAGCGACTGCATACATCTTATTTGAAAAAATAGCATTAAAAAATGCCACCTGGTAAGTGAGTTTGTTATTCAACAGCGCACCTTTCGAGCCAATCTCGTATTGGTTTCCGATCTCCGCTTCAAGATCTGTATTTAATGCACCTGTGGTTGGTATAAAAAAGTACGAGCTTACAGGGGCTTTGTATGCTTTACTATAGGAGGCGTACAATGAAAATTCTTTTGAAAAAACTTTGTTGATGGCTACGTGAGGTGAAAACATACCGTCATAAGCCTTTGAAAACTTTGACGGCTTTGTACTTCCCTGTACATATAGCCTGTCTTTCAATTCAATCTTCATCGTGCTCATTCCTATGCCCGCAGTTATGGAAAGATCATGCGGCATTGCAAGCGTCCATTCTGTAAATAAAGAAGTAGTGGAAGAAATGGTAAACTGGTTGCTCCGCACTGCACCAATTTTATTATAACCAGCCAGGTTACTACTATCTGCTACCATCGCATAGCTGACGGTTTGTGCCCGTTGCTGCTGCGTTTCTACGCCAGTTATACCACTCAAGGTAACATCTTTTGCAACAGAAAATTTAGTGTCGAGCGTAGATCTGAGCCCATAATTTAACGGGTCTTTATCTGTCCAGCCACCAGCCGAACTGGAATTAGTGTTAGCACCCGTACCAAAAATGGTTGTAGTGTTGGAAATGTTTTGAGAAAATTTATAGGTATGACTTAGCCCCGCACGAAAGCTGATAACTTCTGAATGGGCATTGTTTTTTATGTAGAAGGGATTTCCGGAATAATCTTTTGTTTCATACTGATCGATAGTTAACTCGCCAGCTCTTTCATCGTAGCTGTTGCTGTAACCGAAGTATGTACTTATAGTTTGTTTATCATTAGGTGTAAACTCACCAAAGAAATTTACAAAGTTTTTGTGAGAAGAATTGTGCAGCAGGTATCCATCCGATGTTTGCCTGCCGTAGTTTACGAGAATGGAGGAATGTTCACCGCCCATTTGAAAATGTGTGGTGTAACGTTGCAGGCCATAGGCTCCAATTAATACATCCTGGCCGATGGAAGCTTTACCTCTTTCCGGCTGAATAGTTTTAAGATTTACAACGCCTGAAATGGCCAAGCCGTACAAAGTGCCCGCCGGACCTTTCGTTACTTCTACATTTCCAACCGAGCCAAAATCAATATCGTCGAGTTGTGTAATACCTTCTGCATCGGTGATGGGAATATTATTTAAATAAACTTTGTAACCCTGCCCATCGAAATTACTGTTCAATCCATTGGTTCCTCTTACACCATTTCCATAGCCCCTTATATTAAATTGCTGGCCTGATGAAACTGCTCTTCTCTGAAATGTAACGCCTGGTACGTTTCCATTTATTGCATCATCGAGATATAATCCGAGTCCGCGGTTGAGTTCAGTTTCACCGAGTTTGATTATAGAAGTTGGCTGGTAAAGAAGCGACTTGTTTTCATTAGAAGTAGCAGTAATTTCCACTTCGTTTAAATTATTGGTTACTGGTTGCAACAAGATAGAAATATCATCGTCGCAATTTTTGATTGTATATTTTACCGGGGCGTATCCGACGTAAGAAACTGTTATTTCGCGAGCCACAGAACAATCGAAAGAGAATATTCCATCTTTATCCGTTGTTGTACCTCCTTTACCTGGAAACTTAATGTTTGCGCCATCGATAGGTTCATTCGTCTGCTGATCTGTAACCCTTCCTTTCACCGTTTGCGAAAACAATGGTACTGAACATATCATAGCAGTGAGAAAAAATAAAGTTTTCATTTTAATTTTCATTTGAATTTTATGACCGTTACATGCTCACGCTTAGTGAACTGTATCATCATAAATAAAAATAAGTTTGAGAAAAATTTGTTACATCTCAGGTATGCTGCGTAAATAAGCGGCCGTTTCTCTGAAATGAATTAATATGTTAGTCATACAGACCACGGGGGAGGAGAAGGGATATTAAGAAATGCAGCAACAAGTTTTTCCGGGTTTTCAACCGGGAATAATTCAGTCGCGGTCTTAAGAAAATTAAAGTAATGCGTTACTTCTGTAACAACTATAAAAGGCCCCGCGTTGAACTTAAAGCCTGAGAAATTTTTTTGCGTGTTGGCGCCATCATTTTTATCGAGTTGATTGCTTGCTTCAGCCCGAATGTCGTCTTCAATTTTATCCGGAATACATTTTATAAAAACGCTATCATTTGTTTGCAGTTGCTCGATAATGTCATACATCTTTCCATTGAACATAATTTCATCATCCTCCACAAAAACGAGATCATTGTCTTGTTGAGTTTGATGGTTTCGCGGAAAAGTAAAATGTACAACGCGGTTTTTGAAAATATCAGAATGCAGGATTATTTCACGCTGCCGTAAATGAATATTATGAAGGCTTAATTTATATGAGATAAATAGTCCGCTGCTGCAAAGAATCATAACTATGAAGAGGAATATCGCAGCGATTTTTTTCAAGCGTAATAGTTGGTGAGCGAAATTAAAGATTTTGGAGAAGTTAGTGCCTGGAAAGATGAAACTATTTAAGGCGCATCTTCTTTTATCTCCCAAACGAGGGCGCTGGCTCCCAGTATGGCAGCGTCGGATTCTTTCAGTTCGCTGAACAGCAATTTTACTTTATCCTGGAATATGGGAAGAAGATTTCGCTCCATGCTTTCCTTAACGGGATCCATCAATAGCTTTCCAGCTTTAATTACACCACCGAAAAGTATAATCGCTTCAGGAGATGAGAACATCACGAAATTTGCAAGCGCTTCTCCAAGTATTTCGCCAGTGTATTTAAAAACTTCTTTTGCAATGTTATCACCTTTAAGTGCTGCATCGTAGATCTGCTTTGCAGTGATATCTTTATGCACGAGTTTTCTCAGCGTGCTTTCTTCGTTCAATCTTTCAGTTAGCATTTCTTTTGCCGTAAAAGAGATGCCTGTAGCAGATGCATAAGTTTCAAGGCTACCCCTCATGCCAGTGCCAGGGTGAAGCCTTCCATTGGGACGTATGATAGTATGGCCGAGTTCACCTGCAAAACCATCATGCCCTAAAATAAGATGACCATTCGCCACAATGCCACTGCCCACACCGGTACCTAATGTGATCATTATAAAATCTTTCATGCCTCTTGCTGCTCCGTACATCATTTCGCCTACGGCTGCAGCGTTAGCATCATTAGTGAGTGTGCAAGGCTTCTTGAATTTTTTAGTGATCAGTTTGGCGAGTGGAATGATTCCTTTCCAAAGCAGGTTTGGTGCATATTCAATAGTACCGCTATAATAATTGCCGTTTGGTGCTCCTACACCGATTCCTCTTATTAAATCTTCACCACCAATCTCTTTCATGGCTGGCTTTATTTTCTCATATAATTCGTCAATAAATCTTTCTACATCGGCGTGCTTATTGGTGGGAATATCTCCCTGGTTAGTTATGATGCCACGATGATTTACGATGCCGAATTTTGCAGATGTGCCGCCTATATCTATACCCAGGGCATATTCTAATGGAGCGTCAGCGTCTCTGGCTCTTTTTTCTTTCATTAAAATAAATTTATTTATAGCGTCTATTGATGACTGTAAGATTCAAATGGACTAATGCTTCAACAGTGAAAGATTAGTGGCCGCCTTCACTTTCCAGAGCATCGTAATCAATTCCCTGGCTTTTCAAAATTGATTTTGCCCTTATAGCGTAGAATGCCAAATAAAGGAAACAAGCTACTCCGACTATATAAGAAAACTGAATGCCTATGATATCAGGAGAAGCGATATAACCCTGCAGCACGCTAATAAAGCCACCTCCCATAATCATCATAATTAAAAAATTAGATCCTTCACTCGTATGTTTGCCTAAGCCCGCTACAGCCAGCGTAAAAATACATGGCCATAATGTTGAGCAAAATAATCCTACACTTATAAATGCATAAACACTTACCAATCCATCTGCGAGCATGCCAATTATGAGAGCTGTAATGCCTAAACAAGAAAAGATCAATAATTGTCTTGCAGGATTTCCTTTACTTAATATGTCGGCTACAATCAATACGACGATTATTAACGCATAAATATAAAACGGCGTTATATCATGATTGGCGATTTTATTAATAATAAGAAAAACAATAAACGCGAGATAAGGCATCACAAAGCGAAGCATCTTTTTTGTTCCCATTTTTATGTCGAAAGCCCCTACGGAACTTGTCCATCTTCCAATCATAAGGCTCGCCCAATACAAAGAAACAAATGGAGCAATATTTTCTGTAGGAAATGCAACGCCCCCCGCCGCAAGTGCGCTGCTGGTATTAGTAACAATGCTATTATTAAGCAACAACAAATGCTCTTTCATAAATTCGGGAAGATTACTTGCCGTGGATACTTCTACACCTACATAAATAAAAATTGCCACCATTCCCAGGGCAAGTTGTCCATAGCTAACAGCATTTTTCCTGGAAACGGGTACTTTATATTGCTGTGGTATATCTGTTGGTGTTGCAATTACGCTGTCATTATCTTCCTGACTTTCTATTTTATTCGGCAGATTTGAAAATTTAAAAATTAGCGCAACAATTAAAAAAAGAACACCCAAAATAAGATAAGGTGTTTTAACCGCACCAATGCTCGCAACGTTCGGAGCCCCGTCCAGAGCGAGTTTGCCAAAGATGGCAAAACTCACAATCACAGGCCCGATGGTGGTTCCAAAATTATTAACGCCCCCTGCGAGGCTTAGTCTTTGCGAACCTGTTTTAGGATCGCCCATCGCTATTGCCAGCGGGTTAGCCGCTGTTTGTTGTAAAGAATATCCCAGACCAATTATGAATAAGCCCGTAATTAACAAAGGAAACGAAGCAGCTTCCGCAGCAGGATAAAAAAGTAAAGCGCCCAGTGCTGAAATGACGAGGCCTAAAGCAATCCCGTTTTTATACCCTATCTTATTTAAAATATCTTTTTCTTTTGTTGCCTTCGAAATGAAATAATAAAGGATGGCGCCAACAGTGTAAGCAAAATAAAATGCGAAAGAAATCATTTGCGATTGCCATTGCTCAAGATGCAATTTTTCTTTAAATACCGGTATGAGAATATCATTGCTGGCAGCAACAAATCCCCAGAAGAAAAATACAGTAATTAAAATACCAAATTGAGACCACTTTGTCTTTTGAGTCATTTACAATCGTTTTTAAAAATGAAATTATTTTCTAATAAAAGTTGAAAGTAGTTTTATTTTTTCAAGGTATCAATTTTCATTAATAATTTTTTAATCGCAAAATGATGCTTAATTTGAACCATCTTTTTGTATATGGAAATAATTCACGTTA
>JBDTVF010000010.1:0-29503 GCA_040007325.1 Ginsengibacter sp.
ATGATTCAAGAATCGATTTGTAAGCATCCTGTAATTCTATATATTTCCCAATAAGTCCGATTGTAACTTTATATTTCGGATGTTTAAGCTTTTCAAGAAATTCTCTCCACTTACCTAATTCAGGTTCATTGTACTCAGTAATTCTTAATTTTTTCAGCACTATTAAATCGAGCTTTTCCCGAAGCATTGCAATTGGCACTTCATAAATCGTTGATGCATCGGCAGCTTCAATTACTGCATTTTCTTTTACATTACAAAACAGTGCTATCTTACGTTTTAGATCATCGCCGAGAGGCCTCTCTGTTCTACATACTAATATATCAGGATGAATACCATTCTCACTCATCAATTTCACGCTGTGCTGAGTGGGTTTTGTTTTAAGTTCTTTTGCTGCTTTCAGATACGGTATTAAAGTAAGATGCAGAACGATGCAATCCTCTTCAGGCATTTCCCACTGTAACTGCCTTACCGCTTCAATAAAAGGAAGGCTTTCAATATCACCCACAGTTCCACCTATTTCAGTAAGAATAATATCATATTCATTTTTCTCCCCAAGCAAAAGCATTCTGCGTTTAATCTCGTCAGTTATATGTGGAACTACCTGTACTGTTTTACCAAGATAGTCTCCTTCTCTTTCCTTATTGATAACCGTTTGATATATGCGGCCGGTTGTTACATTATTTGCCTGCGAGGTATTTATATTCAAAAATCTCTCGTAGTGGCCAAGATCGAGATCTGTCTCTGCGCCATCTTCTGTCACATAGCATTCTCCATGTTCATAGGGATTTAAAGTGCCAGGATCAACATTGATGTATGGATCAAATTTTTGTATGGTTGTTTTTAACCCTCTTGCTTGCAGCAATTTGGCAAGTGAAGCGGCAATAATACCTTTTCCTAACGAAGAAGTAACGCCGCCTGTTACAAAAATATACTTGGCCATTTTTCTTTAATTAAATATTTTAAAAAAATTATTTCAATAATGAAAAGGTAACATAAGTTGTTCCCTTAAATCTTCTATATAAATGTTTCGAAAAAAGTGACCAGCGGAAGAAAATTAAGCTGTACAATCCGTGAGGTCATGTAAACATACAGCTAATAATTCACGGGGAAAAACCAAAAGCACAATTGTGGAAAAAACGGGAATTATTTGTTGAATTTTGACATCGCCTGAACAATTCCAGGTATAATGGCGGAAATCTGTTCTATAGAGCTTCGCATTCAATAAATTTTTTTTGTTGAAAGATAGTGTCGAACATAATCATTGATGCCATCCTCAAGTGAATAAAAATCGCCACTATAACCAGACCTTTTTAACTTTTGCATTTCGGCTTGCGTATAGTATTGGTAGCTATTCCTGATATCAGAAGGCATATCAATGTATTCAATTTCCGGTGTTTTATCCATCCCGTTAAAAGTAGCAGTTACTAAGTTATTAAACGTACGAGCCTTTCCTGTGCCTACATTATATATACCCGATTTAAAAGTATCGGGATCCGCTATCCAGCATTGTAAAAACCAAAAGCATATTTTTAATACATCCTTTACATAAATGAAATCCCGCAACTGCTCCCCATCATTGAATTCCTTTTTATGCGACTTAAAAAGTTTTACAAAGCCATTCTTTATTATTTGATTGTACGAATGGAAGATAACACTCGCCATTCGTTGTTTGTGGTATTCATTTGGGCCATATACATTAAAAAATTTTAGCCCCGCCCAGGCTGGTGGGCTGCTAATCACTTGTGACCCTGTTTTATCATCTATTTTATCCAGCACCCATTTATCAAATTCATTTTTAGAAACGCCATATGGATTAAGCGGTTTTAAATCCTTAATGATTGAATGGTCGTCGTTGTAGCCCAATTCACCCGAACCGTAGGTGGCGGCAGAAGATGCGTAAACGAGTGGTATACTATTTAACGTGCAATAATTCCAGATTTTTTCAGAATATTCAACATTTAAATGTTCATGCACTGCATAATTAAATTCCGTAGTGTCCGTTCTGGCACCTATATGATAGAAAAAACTTATTTTAGGGTTTTCATCCTGTAACCAAACGAAAAAAATTTCCCGCTCAATTTTGATCAAAAAATCTTTTCCCTTAAGATTTACCTTTTTCTCAGGATCACTAAAATCATCCACAAGAATAAGTTGCTTGTAGCCCCTATCATTTAAAAACCTTACAAGGCAACTTCCGATGAAACCTGCTGCACCCGTTATAACTATGTTTGATTTTTCATCCATTATTCCGGCATATAACTTTTAAAATTATTTGCTATAGCATTATCGTATTTTTCGCTCCATACATCAATAGAGTTCCAATTTTCTTTATCAACTATTACTTTGCCAGAAGTAACGATTCCTAGTTTTTGATTTGAAATCTTAACGAACGCTTCGAAATCATGAATCTTGTCAGCGGCGACAGATACTACAACTCTTCCCTGTGCCTCGCCAAATAAAAATGCATCTTTCCGAATTCTATTATCATTACATCTTATTTCAAAACCAAGCCTATTTGGGAAACTGCTTTCAGCAAGTGTCACGAAAAGCCCGCCTTCGCTAACGTCGTGAGCAGATTCTATAAGCTTATTTTCTATGAGACTACTCACGCATGTTTGAAGCAGAAATTCTTCGTCAAGATTAAAATATGGCGCCGGCGAATACTCAACACGACATATATTATGGGCATATTCAGAGCAACCGATATCATCTTTAGTTACTCCAAGTAAGTAAATAGCATCACCTTCATTTTTAAAACCGAGAGTCATTTTGTTCTCAATATGTTCTAAGACTCCTACCATTCCGATGACCGGCGTTGGATAAACCGGGCCACCCGGCGACTGATTGTAAAAACTTACGTTACCCCCGGTGACAGGTGTCTCAAACTTATCGCAAGCCTCAGTCATCCCTTTGATACTTTCCACAAATTGATAATACACTTCCGGGTCGTACGGATTGCCAAAATTTAAGCAATTAGTTACGCCAAGCGGTTTGCCACCACTGCATACAATATTTCTTGCGGCTTCGCTCACTGCAATCATACATCCTTTGTAGGGATCAGCGAATACGTAGCGACCATTACAGTCTGTAGTGAGGGCAAGTGCCTTATCTGTTTCCTTCACCGCTACTATCGCAGCATCAGAGGGAGCATTAGTATTTAGATTTGCGGTACCTACCATACTATCGTACTGATCGTAAATCCACTTTTTTGAGGCAATATTTGGAAGCTCAATTATTTTTTCAGCAATAGCCTTGAAATCATGGGGAATTGGGATTGAATCGATATTGAAAGACGTTATTTTATCCAAATATTTCGGCGCTTTGAATGGTCTTTCATAAACGGGAGCACCTCCACCCAATACGAGGCTTTCTGCAGGAATTTCCGCCTCCAAATGGTCGTTCATATAAAATTTTAGCATGTCGCCATCGACAACCTCTCCTATTTGAGAACACGGAAGGTCCCATTTTTCAAATAATTCACTTACCTCTTTTTCTCTGCCTTTCTGTACAATCAGGAGCATTCGTTCCTGGCTTTCACTTAGCAACAATTCCCACGACTTCATGTTTTTTTGTCTTGTTGGAACTTTATCGAGATCAATTCTCATACCGACCCCTCCCTTGGCACTTGTCTCGGCAGTAGAACAAATAATTCCTGCCGCACCCATATCCTGCATTCCGACAACTGCACCTGTTGCCAATACTTCAAGACATGCTTCGAGTAATTTTTTTTCCTGGAATGGATCGCCTACTTGTACAGCCGGCAGGTCTTCCGCACTGCTCTCCGTAATATCTGCCGAGGCAAATGCAGCTCCGCCCATACCATCTTTACCTGTTGCGCTACCGGCGATAAAAACCGGGTTGCCATTTCCACCTGCAGTCGCGCTAACTGTTCCACCAATTTTCACAATACCGGCGCTCATAGCATTTACCAGCGGATTCGTATGATAACATTCTTCAAAATAAATTTCCCCACCCACAGTAGGCACACCGAAGCAATTACCATAGTGAGCTATTCCATGAACAACACCACTTAAAAGATGCCGCGTCTTTTCCTTTTCAAGATTTCCAAACCTTAAAGAATTCAACGTGGCGATTGGTCGTGCGCCCATAGTAAAAATATCGCGGTGAATGCCTCCAACTCCGGTAGCGGCACCCTGAAACGGCTCAATAGCAGAAGGATGATTATGGCTTTCTATTTTAAAAACTACACCCAGCCCGTCGCCAATGTCCATCAAACCTGCGTTTTCTTCACCAGCCTTTACAAGAAGCTTTGAGCCCTCGCGGGGTAATGTTTTTAGCCATTTAATAGAGTTTTTGTAACTGCAGTGCTCGCTCCACATAACTGAGTAAGCACTTAATTCCGTAAAATTAGGAGTGCGTCCAAGGATATTTACAATTTTTTCAAATTCATCTTTTTTTAACCCTAATTTTTCGGCGACGGTATGTGTGATTTCCATAATTAATTGAGTGAGCAAACTTACAATGTCCTGTCCTTAATCACCTGCAAATATTTTAACTAACTTACCACACTTAAAGTTGCTGAATGGGGTATTTCTTGTTTCTTTTCTATACCATTTTCTTTTGCTGGCTTATCACCCGTCTACATTTTTTTAGAAATACCGGTATAAACTCCCGGATCCTCATTTTACTGTTTTTGATAAGAATAATAGCCGGACTTTCAAATGCGGCTATCAGTGCATATTATTATCCTTATTCAGATGCACTTTCATTTCATAAACAAGGCATTGAAGAATTTAACCTTCTCCTCCATCAACCCGGTGAATATCTTACAAATATATTCCACACCAATTACACTGATTATTCTGGTTTTCTTGAAAGCTCAAACTCCTTTTGGAATGATCTCCGAACAAACATCATTGCAAAAGCCCTTTCAATATTTGACCTTTTCAGTGGACAAAATTTTTTCATCAATACCTTATTCTTTGATTTCCTGATTTTTTTTGGCGCGGTTTATTTTTGGAAGGCGTTTATTAAAATCTTTCCAAATCATTCATGGGCGATAATAGTCTGCTTTTTTTTGCTGCCTTCGGTTTTATATTTTACAAACGGAATTCATCGGGACGGATTAATCTATTTGTCGCTGGGAATTGTCATTTATCATTTTCAAGCTGGTATTTATAATAAATTTAGTTTTAGAAAAATCGGGGCGATTATTTTGTTTCTATCTTTCATTTTGCTCCTGAGAAATTTTGTTTTTATAACATTAATTCCTGCTATGATTGCCTGGTGGCTCGCTGAGCACCTTCGTAAATATCCTTTTCTTTCATTCATTTATATTTACGTGTTGGTAATAATACTATTTTTTTCCTCTGCACTTTTACCCTCACGTTTTAATCTACCCCAGCATGTGGTAATCAAGCAAATGGAATTTATAGAGTTGGGGAAGCGAGGGGCGTCTTCCATGGACATACGACAACTTCATCCAAATGTGCTAAGTTTTACACAAAATGCGCCACAGGCACTTGATCATGCTCTTCTAAGGCCATATTTTATAGAAAAATTGAATTTTTTGTATACTCCTCTTGCCATTGAGTTACTTTGTTACGAAGTTTTAATTTTTCTTTTCGTATTTTTTAGGATCAAGAATCAGCTTGGGCCAGCAGTTTATTTTTGCCTTTTTTTTGGCTTAAGTATGCTTCTCGTCATAGGGTATACGATCCCGATACTTGGGGCAATTGTACGCTATCGAAGCATCTACTTCCCATTCTTATTGTTGCCTATAATTTGCCTTACAGATTGGGATCGTATATCCAAACTCTTTAAAATTAATAAAAAATAGCATATAAATAATTTTTCACAGAACCACTAAAAAAAGACATTATCTTGAAAAAAATCTTTGTTTTTCTAATGGATAAATGCTTTTTTTGCCATCTAAAACTCGAAAAAAATGCAATCTTTAAGACTCAATGCTCTTCACAATGTAACTTCTAATACCAAGACTCAAGCTGGGCCAAAATCTAAGAAAATCACTGCCATTTTTGGAGATAATGTTTTTACTCTAAAAAAAGCACGCATGTTTTTAAGTGACGAGGCTTACAAAAGTCTATTGTCATCTATAAAAACTCAAAGCAAAATTGACCGTCGTATGGGCGATCAAATTGCAGCCGGCCTAAAAGCCTGGGCTGAAACAAAAGATGTAACTCACTTTACCCACTGGTTTCAACCTCTAACTGAAGCAACTGCCGAAAAACACGATTCATTTTTTACTTTAAAAGGAGACGGCACCGAAATTGAAGAATTTGACGGAGCTGCCCTCATACAACAAGAACCAGATGCATCATCCTTTCCGAGTGGCGGCTTGAGAGCTACTTTCGAGGCAAGAGGCTACACAGCATGGGATCCACTTTCCCCTCCGTTCATCATGGAAATTGGAAATGGCAGAACATTATGTATACCTACCATCTTCGTATCATATACTGGCGAATCACTTGATGCAAAGACTCCACTTTTGAAGGCCCTTGTTGCGCTTGATAAAGCTGCAATTGATGTTTGTCAATATTTTGATAAGAACGTGACGGCAGTAACTCCAACCCTCGGCTGGGAACAAGAATATTTTGTTATAGATGCAGCCTTGGCTAATGCACGTCCTGACCTTGTGATGACGGGCCGCACTGTCTTCGGACATCCTCCGTCTAAAGGACAACAACTTGAAGACCACTACTTCGCTTCGATACCTGAAAGAATTTATGCTTTTATGCGTGATTACGAAGAAGAAGCTTATAAACTGGGGATTCCGTTGCGTACACGTCACAATGAGGTAGCACCGTCTCAGTTTGAGTGCGCGCCAATATTTGAAGAAGTAAATCTTGCAGTTGATCACAATACGCTGCTGATGGATGTGATGACTCGTGTTGCGCGCAGACACGGACTTGTAGTATTGCTTCATGAAAAGCCTTTCGCAGGAATTAATGGTAGCGGAAAACATAACAACTGGAGTATGGCCACCAATACTGGTGTTAACTTATTAGCACCTGGTAAAACGCCGAAGACGAACTTAATGTTCCTTGCATTTTTTGTAAATACAATAAAAGCAGTTCATGACTATTCTGATATTTTAAGAGCTTCTATTGCCAGCGCTGGTAACGACCACAGGTTAGGTGCTAATGAAGCCCCGCCAGCTATCATATCAATTTTCATCGGCAAGTATCTCACAGATGTTCTTAACCAGATTGAAAAACGAGTGGGCGACAATTTCGACGAGCAAGATGAAGCAATGCTTAAACTGGACATTCATAAAAGCATTCCTGAATTGATGCTGGACAATACTGACAGAAACCGTACTTCTCCATTTGCCTTTACCGGAAATAAATTTGAGTTTAGGGCTGTTGGCTCAGCCGCAAATTGCGCTGCAGCAATGACTGTAGTGAATTCAATAATGTGTGAGACACTTACTCAATTCAAGAAAGATGTAGATACACTAATTGATGGTGGCGAGAAAAAAGAGATCGCTCTAATGCAGATCATTCAAAGATATATCGTCGAAAGTAAATCAGTCCTCTTTGAAGGTGACGGTTATAGCGAAGAATGGGAAAAAGAAGCGGAGAAGAGAGGTTTACCAAATGTAAAAACAACTCCGCTTGCTCTTGATTCATTTGTAACTGATAAGGCAAAAAAACTATTTGAAAGCCATAACATTTATACACATAGCGAATTGGAAGCAAGGCATGAGATCTTGCTAGAAAATTATATCAAGAAAGTACAGATCGAGGCAAGAGTTATTGGAGACCTGGCAAGTACCTACATCCTTCCTGCAGCTATCAAATATCAAAATGTCCTGATCAAGAACATTCGGGGACTAAAAGAGATTGGGCTGGAAGAAAGCAGCTACAATAGCCAGATGCAAATTGCATTGAAGATTTCAGAGCATATTTCTGTAATAAGCGCCCGTGTGGAAGCTATGATCGAAGCCAGAAAGGTTGCAAATGCAATGTCGCATGCACGCGAAAAAGCAATTGCTTATTGCGATTCAGTTAAGAGTTGTTTCGATGAGATAAGATACCACGTTGATAAACTTGAGCTGTTGGTAGACGATGAATATTGGGAATTACCTAAGTATCGCGAAATGTTATTTTTGAGATAGTCTTAATTGGATTTAAAATAAAAAACCTTACTGGCAGCGGTAAGGTTTTTTTATTTAGAAGATTTTTTCTAATTCGTCAATTTAAGATTTTACCATCTTTCATATGAAGCACGCGATCGCTCATTTGAGCAAGTTCTTCGTTGTGAGTTACTATCAAAAAACTTTGTTGAAAACGGTTGCGCAATTCTATAAATAACTTATGCAATTCTCTTGCATTCGCGGAATCAAGATTGCCTGTGGGCTCATCAGCCATGACTATGGACGGCTCGTTGATAAGCGCCCTCGCAACAGCGACACGCTGTTGCTCACCACCCGAAAGTTCACCTGGTTTATGCGAAGTTCTGTCACCGAGATTAAGTAATTCCAGCAGAGATAAAGCCCTTTCTTCCACTTCATTTTTTTTACGGCCTGCGATCCACCCTGGAACACATACATTTTCGACCGCTGTAAATTCCGGTAATAAATGATGAAATTGAAAAACGAAGCCGATGTGTTTGTTTCTGAAAGAGGCAAGCTTCTTCATGTTGAGTTTTAACACAGCTATATCATCAAGGTAAATTTCTCCTTTGTCGGCGCCATCGAGTGTGCCTAATATGTGTAGCAAAGTACTCTTACCTGCACCTGAAGAACCCGCAATACTAACGATTTCTCCCTGGCTTATTTCAATATCTACGCCTTTTAGTACTGGAAGCGTGCCATAATTTTTATAAATACCCTTTGCTTTTAGCATGATTAAATGTAAAGGTTAAAATGTAAAATCAAACACATAAAATCAAAAATACTTACGATGCATCTGTTGCGTTATTAAATGCGTTAAAATAGATACGCAAGAGCGTAAAAACAATATTTGGTAATACCGAGATAACTTTTACATTTGCGGAAAATTTGGTAACCCATTTTCAATTTTTAATAGAAAACTAAACGGACATATATGTTTTGGACTTTAGAACTTGCATCACACCTTGAAGACGCACCATGGCCTGCAACAAAAGACGAATTAATAGATTTTTCGATTCGTAGCGGCGCTCCTATTGAAGTGGTAGAAAATCTCCAGGAACTGGAAGACGAAGGCGGTGAAATATATGAAGGTCTTGAAGATATCTGGCCCGATTACCCCAGCCAGGAAGACTTCTTTTTTAATGAAGATGAATATTGAGGGAAAAAATAAAAATTTAGACCGTTCCAATACAGAACGGTTTTTTTATGACTAAAATTTAACAACGGTAACAGCTATTGCTGTAATAAATTTGCAGGCATCCGCTGCGAAATTCATATACATAATGGAATCAATAATCTACCCGATAATAATCTCTGCTATTTTCATAGGCCTGCTATTTCTAAAAAAAAACCTGCCGCCTTTAATAAAGCCTAAAATAAAATCGCTGATCTCAACAATTCTGATCCTCACCTCTATTGTCTTTTTTATAATGATCCCCGATAGAAAAAATATTACTCTCTTTAAGCAGATTCTATTCTTTGTTTTTGCATTTACAGCTTTAATTTTTTCTTATTCGCAATATCAAAAATTAAATATGAAAAAGGAAAATTGACAACTTTTTTGTAAAGTCTTGATGTCACTTCTCCATTTGCTCTATCACGCGCTCTGTAACACCTGTAAATGAAAATCCACCATCGTGAAACAGGTTTTGCATCGTAACATATTTGGTGAGATCACTGAACAATGTCACACAATAATTAGCGCAATCCTCGGCCGAAGCGTTGCCAAGTGGACTCATCTTCTCAGCATAATTAATAAAGCCGTCGAATCCTTTTACGCCACTTCCTGCTGTTGTACGGGTCGGCGATTGTGACACAGTATTAACCCGTACATGCTTTTTTAATGCATAATGATATCCAAAACTGCGAGTCACACTTTCTAAAAGCGCTTTTGCATCTGCCATTTCGTTGTAGTCAGGAAATACACGTTGTGCTGCTATATAAGTAAGGGCAACAACGCTTCCCCATTCATTTATTGCATCTTCTTTCATGGCAGTTGCCAGCAAGCGATGCAGGCTCATTGCAGAAATATCTAATGTCTTTTGATTAAACCCATAATCAATTTCAGTATAATGTTTTCCTTTGCGCATATTAATGCTCATGCCTACTGCGTGCAAAATGAAATCAACACCGCCGCCAAAATGTTCTTTGGCTTTTGTAATTAAATTAAGCATGTCATCATTGTTACTTACATCACATGGCACTACTGGCGCATTTATCTTTTCTGCAAGCTTATTTATTTCGCCCATACGCATGGCGACCGGAGCATTTGTAAGCATTATTTCCGCTCCTTCTTCACGGCAGCGTAAGGCAGTTTTCCAAGCAATTGAGTTTTCATCGAGCGCTCCGAAGATGATTCCTTTTTTCCCTTTTAACAGATTGTAAGACATGTTGGTTATTTATAGATTTAATAAATAGTTAAAGTGATATTGCAGCTTTATGAATGTGGGTTTGATTTCAGTTCCCAATCATTTCACGTGCATTTTCAAAAGCGGCGGCTGTAGGCTTTTCACCGCTTAACATCACAGCAATCGTCGTGATTCTTTCATCATTACTTAGTTCCTTAATTGCGGTAAGAATTTTATCATTTTTTATTTCTTTATACACAAAAAAATGAGTGTCAGCTTTAGACGCTATCTGCGGCTGATGTGTAATTGAAATAAGCTGATGGCCTGAAGATAATCCTTTCATAATTATTCCCACCTGCTTCGCAGCTTCACCACTTATGCCGCTATCAATCTCATCAAAGATCAATGTTGGGAGCTGAACACTTTTAGCAACAAGAGATTTGATGCTTAACATCAACCGGCTCAGCTCTCCACCACTTGCAACTTTACGAAGCGGTTCAAAACGATTATTGTCACTCTCCTTACCGGAAGGCATATTTGCATTGAATAAAAATTCTATGCTATTGATGCCGAATACACTTAAATTTTTCCCACTTTTAATATCCACTTTGATCTTTGCATTAGGCATGCCTACCTGGGAAAGAAGGCGATTTACTTTTTCTTCAAAAGGCCTGATTTGTTTTTGCCGGCTTTGTGATAGTTTCTCGGCAACCGATAGCGCTTCATTATATAAAGCATTAGACTCTTTTTCCTTTAACGATATTTCTTCTGAGAGATTTGTTGTTTTTTCCAGCTCGGCAGCAAGTTTTTGCCTTATGTCAATTAATGATGCCGTATCCAGCACATTATGTTTTTTAAGAAGGCGATATCCTTCTGTCATGCGTTGGTTTAGTATTTCTATTTTATTTGCATCATAATTCACACTATTATTTACATGAGCAATCTCGTCCGCAATATCTTGAAGCTCCACCTGTACTGAAGACAATCTTGAAGTAAGCGAATCTATCGCGGGATGAAAGTCGTGCAATGACTGCAGTTTATTATTTATAGATTTTAATTGCTGAACCATCGGCTGTTCACTTTCTTCAAGTTGAAAATAAGCGTCGGAAAGAAGCGTCTTAATATTCTCTGAGTTACTCATCAACCTTATTCCGGCCTCAGTATTTTCGATCTCGCTTTCTGAAAAATTTGCTTCCTCCAATTCATCAAATAAAAACTTATTATAATCGAATTCTTTATCGGATGATGCCTGCATTTCTTTCAAATGCGTGAGCTCTTGTAAAGTGACCGCATATCTTTTATAAACGCCCTGGTACAATGCAAGATCTTTCGCATTGCCGGCAAGTGCATCCACGACTTGACGCTGGAAATCGCTTTCGCCTAATTCAAGCGTATCAAATTGCTGGTGAAGATCAACAAGCAGTGACGAAAGTTCTTTTAATTGAGTAAGATTTACAGGAGTATCGTTGATAAAAGCTCTTGATTTACCATTTGGAGAAATCTCTCTGCGGATTACGATCTCTTCATCAAAGTCAAGATCGTTAGCCATCAGAAACTCTTTCACAGGTTTATATGCCGTTTTGAAGAAACCTTCTATGTAACATTTTTTTTCTTTGTCAAGAAGAACAGAAGTATCCACCCGTTCGCCCAAAATAAGGCTTAAGGCACCCATCAAAATGCTTTTTCCTGCACCCGTCTCTCCTGTAATTATATTTAAGTTGGTGGAGAAGTTAATCTTAATAAAATCAATTATTGCATAGTTCTGTATGTGTAATTGCTTAAGCATTATGAAAAGCAAATTACAATATTTATAGTTTGCTGTTTACTAGTCAAAAAAAAAGGAGCGCCAAAGCACTCCTCTAATTCAATAATGAAAACATTTATTTTATTTCAACTAAATTATTTAATTCGTCATCCACGAGAATACGACCGCAGTTTTCGCAAACGATTATTTTTTTTCTCTGCTTGATGTCGCTTTGCTTTTGAGGAGGAATGGCATTAAAACATCCGCCGCAGGCATCTCTTTCTACCGGAACAACTGCAAGGCCATTTCTATAATTTTTCCTGATCCTGTCATAGCTTACAAGAAGTCTTTCATCCACTTCCTGTCTTGCTGCTTCTTCCTGCTTCTTATAGTTTTTTTCTTCTTTGTCTGTTTCAGCGATGATCTTCTCGAGTTCACCTTTTTTAGCTTTAAGGTTAGTTTCTTTGGTCGATACAGCTTTCTTCGCAAGCTCAAGTTGCTTGCCTTTCTCAGCTATATCCTCGGTTGCATCTTTTATATGCTTTTCAGCGAGTTTGGTTTCGAGTGTCTGCATTTCAATTTCTTTATTGACAGCTTCAAACTCGCGATTATTTTTTACATTATCGCTTTGCTTTTCATATTTTTTAATGAGGTCCTGGGCATCTTTAATAAGAGTTTTTTTATCCTCAATGAATTGTTGCATCCCATTAATTTCTTCTTCAATGCGGGTTTGTCTCGCATGCAAACCTTCAATTTCATCTTCAAGATCACTTACCTCAATGGGCAGTTCACCTTTCAAAATTTGGATTCCATCAAGCCTGCTATCTACTTTTTGCAGTTTTACAAGCGATGACAATTTTTCTTCTACGGAGTAATCTTTTACTTGTGACATATATTATTGATAATGTATGATTTTGTGATTGTAAAAACTGCTAATCTTCTACCGCTCTCAGAAATAATTGACAGGGTTAGTTGCAATCTCAGTTTTTAGGACGGCAAAGTTATGAAATTTATCCTTCAAAATGTCAGCTAACAGGTCAGTAGTGAATTGCTCGCTTTCAAAATGGCCGATGTCTGCCACTAATATTTCGGAATCGGCATCAAAAAACTCGTGATATTTAATATCGGATGTGATAAATGCCTGAGCTCCGGCAGCCCTGGCTGAATGGATTAAAAAACTGCCTGCACCACCGCAAACAGCTACTTTAGAGATTTGTTTATCTAAAAATTGGGTATGCCTGATAGAACTAAGGTGGAAATTATTTTTAAGATCTGACAAAAGTTGTTTTTCAGTAATAGGAGCGGCTAATTCACCTATCATGCCGCTCCCAAATTGATTTAAGGTGGTATCAAGCGGGTAAACATCAAAGGCTACTTCCTCATAGGGATGTGCCTCTTTTAGCGCTTTTACAATTTCTGTCTGCTGATGAATTTGAAAAATAACCTCTATTCTCGTTTCTTTTTCTTCATGCCGCTTACCAATTTCTCCAACATATGGATCGGCGCCTTCTTCGGCTTTAAATGTGCCCGTGCCTTCCGCATTAAAACTGCACTCGCTATACGTTCCAAGCTTTCCGCCAGCTGTGAACAAAGCATCTCTTACTGCTTCTGCGTGCTTTAACGGAGCAAACGCCACCATCTTTTTCAAAATGTTTTTCTTCGGTTGCAATACCCTAAGATTTTTCAACCCGATTTTCTCAGCAATCTTTTTATTGACTCCATCTATTACGTTATCGAGGTTAGTGTGAATAGCATAAACAGCAATATTCTTTCTGATAGCGGCGATTACGGTCCGTTCAACATAGTTGGCCCCGGTTAATCTTTTTAATCCCCGAAAAATAATGGGATGATGAGCCACTACGAGATTGCATTTTTTCCTGACCGCTTCGTCAATTACATTCTCGGTAACGTCGAGCGACGCGATTATACCAGTGCATTCCTCATCCCTGCCTCCTATAAGCAATCCGGCATTATCATAGTCTTCCTGGAGATGCGGTGTCGCAAAATCTTCAAGGCATGCGATAACTTCTTTTATTTTCAAAAGATTATTTTTCCTAAAGATATGTTTTTGTAAAAATCTGTTTTGGGGCAAAAAGGGATAGAAAGCCTTAAATAGCAGGTAGATTATTGGCGGTACATATTAAGCACGAGAGGTTTGGTACTTCCCCATGGAGCAAGTTTCATGGTGGGGAAACCTTTGCTGGTAAAACGCCAGGCACGATTTAAAAATATGAATTCGTCCGGTGGCACAGGAAGGGTGATGTCGAGTCTGCTATAATCTTCATTGCTACTCCAGGTGCCCGTGTATACGATCCCCGCCTTCGTCGCCTTTAATGGCCCGTGATAATAGTCAGTTTTTAAAAGAACAAAAATATACCCCCCGTAATCGGGGGTAAGATCGGTTGTACTATCTGTTGCGAGACTTACGGTGAAATCGCGGTTTAGAACGTTGGTTTCAAAATACTGCTGGAGTAAAGGATTGTCCACAAGATCACTCGCCTTTTTACACGAATTGAACACAACGAAAATGAAAATTACAACAGTTATTATTTTTTTTGATTTCATGATCTGGTATTACGAATCTCTTTTCTAAAAATATGAAATAGAGAATAGATTAAAATGAAAACGTAAAAGCCGGGCTGATATTATTTTTTCCTACACTGTCTATGCTACATCTTGAAGTGTCTATACCCTAACTTTAGCGATAAAAAGAAATATGTTCTTGGGCCGAAAGACAATAATAATCTCCGTTTTCCTTGTAATCTCCTCTCCCTGTTTTTCACAAATCTTTGGAGGCAATCCTCCATCTACAAAATGGCGGCAAATTAATACGACCTCATCCAGAATCATATTTCCTGCCGATATTGATTCTGTTGCGAATAGGATCGCAAGTATTGTTGATTTCATAAAAGAACCGACAGAAAACACAATTGGCTCTAAAAGCAGGAAAATAAATATTGTACTTCAAAACCAGAGCACCATATCAAATGCTTACGTTGGCCTCGGCCCGTACAGGAGTGAGTTCTATCTAAATCCCGACCCAAACAGCTTTGAGGTGGGAAGTCTCCCGTGGCCTGATCAGCTAACTATTCATGAATACAGGCATGTTGAGCAATTCAATAATTTCAATCTTGGGCTATCGCATATCATGCGCTCTTTATTCGGCGAGGAGGGACAAGCCCTTGCAAACAATGCAGCGATACCTAATTGGTTTTTCGAAGGTGATGCTGTGTACAATGAAACGAATGTAAGTAAGCAAGGCCGCGGCAGCCTGCCATTTTTTTATAATGGCTATCGCTCCCTTTGGAATAACGGCAAAAACTATAGCTGGATGAAATTAAGGAATGGTTCTTTCAAAGATTTTGTGCCCGATCACTATGATCTTGGTTATCTTCTTGTAGCATATGGCCACGAAAAATATGGTGATAAATTTTGGCAGCAGGTAACACATGATGCCGCAGCTTATAAGGGCCTTTTCTATCCTTTTCAAAAGGCTATCAAAAAATATTCGGGAACTGACTATGTTCACTTCAGAAATGATGCGATAGAGTTCTTCAAAAAACAATTTAACATCAGGGTGTCGTCAACTATCGCCAATAAAGAATATTTAAGTCAAGAATACCCAGCCTTCCAAGGCGACACCTTGGTTTACCTAAGAAGTGGCTATAAAAAAATTCCGGAATTTATTGCTATGCAAAAAAGGAGCGAGCGTCGAATAAGGGTAAGAGATTTTTCTCTTGATAATTATTTTAGCCTAAAGAATGGTAAAATAGTTTATGCATCCTACAGACCCGATGCAAGATGGGGAAATATTGATTACAGCGATTTGAGAATAATTGATATCAAGAGCGGAAAACAAACAAATATTACTAACCATACTAAATATTTTTCTCCTGATATAAATGAAGATGGAACCAGGATCGTTGCGGTAAATCAAACTGGGCAAAGCAAATCATACTTACACATTTTAGAAACCTCTACTGGTGAATTAGTTCATATAATACCCAATCGTGATCAATTGTTTTATACTTATCCGAAGTTCATTGATGATAATGCAATTATTTCTCCGGTAAGAGACACCTTGGGGAAAATGGCACTGGCTAAAATTGATGCATCTTCCGGAAATGCAGAGTATCTCACGCCGTTCACGTACAGGGTAGTGGGTTTCCCCTGCATTTATCAAGACACCATATATTTCACAAGTTCATTTCAAAAAAATGATGAACTCTTTGCGTACACATTAGCAAGTAAAAAATTATGGAGAATAGTTTATGATGATAGTGTGGGGCTTGGAAAATATGAACCGGCCGTGAATGATTCTATGATTGCCTGGACAACATTTACATCTGCTGGTTATAAGTTGGATTTGATTAAAAAAAGTGATGTTGTGTTTGAAGAGCTTAATCAAAATAACTTAGATGAAAATACCTCAAGTTTTGGCGTTGCATCGATTAACAATCTAAATTCAAATTTGGTGTATAGCGTGCCGAACGATTTGTTCACTGTAAAAAAATATTCAAAAACTTTCAGGCTTTTTAATTTTCATAGCCTTGAACCAACCATCGACGATCCGGAATATACACTCACGCTATTGAGCGAAAATATTTTGAATACAATGCAGTCGCAACTTTACTTTACGTATGATCGTGCAGAACAATTTAAAAAAACAGGCTTCCAGGCCACATATGGCGCCCTTTTCCCATTTTTATCTTCCGGAATAAGTTATACAATAGATCGCAGAACATTTAATTCGTCGCAAAAACCGGTGTATTTTAATGAGCTCGAACCGTATGGAGGATTTAATATTCCGCTGAATCTTAGTAAAGGCAGAAGCTTCACCTACATTAATTTCGGCAGCCAATATGTGTACAATTCAAGCTCTTTCAAAGGCTCTTATAAAGACACTATTGGCACTGTTTCTTACAGCTACCTTAATAATTTTATCTCATTCACTCAGCAGATTCAAAAAGCAAAACAGCAAATTTTCCCTCATTTTGCTCAATCACTTGTTTTATCTTATAAGTCTGCTTTAACAAACTATAGCAGCAATCAATTTATCGCAAACGGAAACATTTATTTTCCAGGACTTATGACGACCCATAGCGTGGTCATAAATGGTGCATTTCTTGCTAAGGATACTTTACAGCAAATTAATTTTTCAAGTGGTTTTCCATTTTCAAGAGGCTACGAAGCAGTAAACTTTTACAGGATGTACAAATGGGGAATCAATTATCATTTTCCTTTAATTTATCCTGATGCCGGCTTTGCAAGTATCTTTTACTTGTTAAGAGTGAGAGGAAATGTATTTTATGATCATACCTATGTAAAAGATTTTCTTCCAAATGCCAATTCCTACAATGCAATTTTCAGATCAACAGGCGTTGAATTGAACTTCGATACGAAGTGGTGGAACCAGGCAAATATATCGGTTGGCGTGCGCTATAGTCATTTATTTGACCTTGGTGTCTTTGGAGGTAGTAATCACAACAGGTGGGAAATAATCCTACCTGTGAATATCTTCAATCAGTAAGATCATTAAGCGGACCCAAGACAATTTATTCCCAAAAGTGAAACTAAAATAACATGTGGCATCACTTTAAATAAGATGATTTTATTTAATTTACATTTTGAATTTAAGTCTTTATACATCTCATGTCGAACCCAGATACGAAACGAAAAGCAAAAAGCGCATTCTATTTAGTGGCCATTGCAGCGGTTACAGCAGTTGCATTTGTATTTATTGCAAAAGAGGGGCAACGAATTAAGTTGGAGAACCAGCTGCTTGCCTACGAAGTATGGTAATAACCGCCTTATTTAAGACTATTGTTTAATCAATGGCATCTACACTTAGGTGCACTTGCATTCAGTTACATTGATCATTCGATTCCAAATCTAAAGGCGAAAATATTCGCTACATTCGCCACTTAAAAATTTCCGATATATGAAAATTGAGGTAGGATCCAAAGCTCCAAACTTTAGCTTATACAGTTCAGAGAAAGAGAAAATTTCACTGAGCGCCTATAAAGGAAAAAATGTCGTCTTATTGTTTTTTCCGCTTGCCTTTACCAGCGTGTGCACTAAAGAGCTTTGTAACGTCCGTGATAACATCGGCATCTACAATAACAGTAAAGCCAGTGTGTTTGCAATATCTGTAGATTCGCCCCAGACACTTGCACGTTTTAAAGAAGATCAACATCTAAATTTCCCCTTATTAAGCGATTTCAATAAAACTGTGTCTGAAGCATATGGCTGTCTTTACGAAACATTTGCAATGGATATGAAAGGAGTGAGCAAGAGAAGTGCATTCGTAATTGACAGTGATGGTGTGGTAAAATACGCAGAGGTATTGGACAATGCAGGGGAAGAACCGGACTACCAGGCGGTTGAAAAGTCTCTTGAGGCACTCAGCTAATGTTTTTTTAATCCCTGAATAGTAATTTTTTCGCTATAAATCTTATTTGAAGAGCAATTAAGTAATTAGGCCATCGTTATAGATATGTTACATATTTATGCGACAAATTCTAAATTTTGGTAGGCGATTTGTTTGTACTATAAATGTTGTAATTTTAAGACAAAACTCTATTTTTGAAATATTGAAAAGAATTTTTTACATACTTCTTCTTACTGTTGGTTTTTATTTTGCCACTCAAGCTCAGGTTAAGCCAGCGCTACCCACAGGTTTCTCTGTGAAAACAGTTAAGCTATATCCAAATCCTGCGGTGAGTTTTATCAATTTTGAGTTCCTTAAAGACTATGATCAATCTTACTCTCTCGAGATATATAATTTCATAGGGAAAAAAGTTACCGAAATCAAACCTTCAGAGAAAAAAATAATAGTGCCTCTTACCGACTTCTATCGTGGCGTTTATATTTTTCAGCTAAAAGATAAGCAGGGAAATATTGTTGAAGCTGGTAAGTTCCAGGTGGCAAAATAACAATCCACTCTTCCTTCCTTTTTTATTTATTACATGGGTTATAATCGTGGTTTCCAAATTACTTCGGGAACATCCATTTTGTGCGTAAAAAATCTCGCTAGTACAAAAAGATAGTCGCTAAGCCTGTTAAGATATTTAATGATTAACGGCGATACAGATTCATCTACTGTCTTCAATCTTACGCAACATCGTTCCGCACGACGGCAAACGCATCGCGCAATGTGTGTGACAGAAACAGCAGGATCGCCTCCCGGCAACACAAAATGTTTCATTATTGGCAAATCTTCGTTCATTGCGTCCATTTTACTTTCAAGCAGTGTAACGTCACTTTCATGAAGATCGGGAATGTGCATGCCGGTATTTTTGTTAGGGTCACAAGCCAGGGAGGAGCCGATAGTAAAAAGCCTATCCTGGATTTCTTTCAGGGCGGATTTTGTATCAGCTATAGAGCTGTGATCACCTACCAATCCAATAAAGGAATTAAGCTCATCAACGGTACCATAGGCCTCAATTCGCAGATCACTTTTCAGCAATTTGGTGCCGCCGATTAGGCTTGTGGAGCCATCATCGCCCGTCTTTGTATAAATTTTTTGAGACATTGAAATGATTTTGAAAAATAAGTTGGATTAAGATAATAAGCAGGAAGCTTAGTGGGTAGTGGCAAATGTCTCTTGTCGCATATTATCGCTCTCAATTAACCCGTCTTTTAACCTGATAATTCTATGAGCATACTGAGCAATATCTTCCTCGTGCGTAACCAGTATCACCGTGTTACCATCCGCCTGGATTTTATCAAAAATTTTCATTATTTCCACTGATGTTTTCGAGTCAAGATTCCCGGTAGGTTCGTCTGCAAGAATTATCGAAGGATTATTAACTAGCGCTCTTGCGATGGCAACCCGCTGATTTTGGCCACCGGATAGTTCATTTGGCTTGTGATGGCTCCGGTCGGAAAGGCCCACTCTGTCAAGCATTTCCAGTGACTGATCAACCCTTATCTTTTTTTTAGATCCGTTATAAATAAGTGGAAGCGCAACATTTTCTGCTGCCGTTAGGCGAGGTAAAAGATTAAACTGTTGGAATACGAAACCAATCTCTTTGTTTCGAACTTCAGCAAGATCATCGTCGGCCATCTTACTTACGTCTTTTCCATTAAGTATATATTTCCCCGCAGTGGGAGAATCCAGGCAGCCTAATATATTCATCAATGTAGATTTTCCGCTGCCGCTAGGTCCCATTAGGGCAACATATTCATTTCTGAAAATGTCTAAAGAAATCCCCTTCAAAACTTTTAATTCCTGTTTGCCGAGGTAATAATTTTTCTGAATATTGTCAAGTTTGATAATTGCAGCCATTGCCTTTTTATTCTAAAATGAAGTTTATTTCTTGATTATAGATGACCTTTTGAATTTTTCAAGATTTCAAGCTTGTATGAATAACTATTTCCTGATAACCTTTGGAACCTTGAAAAATTGATCGTTATGCATGGGTGCATTTTTAAAAGTTTCATGTCTGTCTATCATGCCTGTCACTATATCCTCTCTTAAAATGTTTATGTTTTCGCTCATGTGTCGAAGAGGTTCTACTCCTGTCGTATCGAGTTCATTAAGCTTGTCAATGAAGCCGATCATCTGCTGAAGATCATTTTTAATTTCTTCTTTTTCCTCTGTATTAAATTCAAGCCGTGCAAGATTTGCAAGTTTATCTATGAGCTCGTCGTTTACCTCCATTTGGCAAATATAAAACATAGTTTCTGAGGTGCCGATTGCATTTGATAAACGGGGAATTGTCTTGATTAATCTTCCCAGACACTGTGCACCTTACTACTCATAAACTATCCGAATTATTTATCTTCGCCTCCTTATGGCTAAGAGAAAAGAAATTGTAATGAGTGGTATAAGGCCTACAGGGTTTTTACACCTGGGTAGTTATTTTGGTGCCATTCGCAATTATATTAAAATGCAGGATGAGTATGAATGTTATTTCATGGTCGCAGACCTGCATTCACTTACGACTCACCCTGATACGAGTGGGCTAAAGTCGAATGTACATAGGGTGCTTGCTGAAAATATCGCATGTGGGCTTGACCCGAACAAGGCGGCGTTATATTGCCAAAGCCATGTGCATGAAACAACTGAATTATACCTCTATCTTAATATGCTTGCCTACAAAGGAGAGTTGGAAAAAACAGTCACCTTTAAAGAAAAAGTCAGGCTCTCACCTAATAATGTAAATGCGGGATTGCTTACATATCCTGTGTTACAAGCTGCAGATATTCTATTACACCGGGCCCAATATGTACCCGTGGGAAAGGACCAGGAGCAACATCTCGAAATGTCAAGAAATTTTGCGAAGCGATTTAATCACCGCTACAAGATCAACCAGTGTCAAGATGTTTTTCCTGAGCCTGTGGCTTTTAATTTTAGCAATGACCTCGTAAAAGTGCCGTCACTTGATGGTAGCGGTAAAATGAGTAAGAGTGAAAATCAAATGGCAACTCTTTACCTGGCAGATGATGATGATATTATCAGGAAAAAAGTGATGAAAGCAAAGACTGACAGTGGGCCCACTGAAAAAAATTTCCCTAAGCCCGACTACATCAAAAATTTGTTTTCACTGAAAAAACTAGTTAGCAGCGAAGAAGCATTGATCCGCTATGAAGAACAATATCGCGAATGCACTATCCGGTATGGAGAAATGAAAAAAGAACTTGCCGAAGAAATGGTACGCTTTATAAGTCCAATACGCAAACGGGCAAATGAAATTCTTGCTGATGAAAAATACTTGCAGCAAGTAATGCAACAAGGAGCTGAAAAAGCTATTGCCAGCGCAAAAGCAACCATGCAGATCGTAAGAGATGCAATGGGCTTGAATTATTTTTAGATTTCACCTTTTAAGAATTACTTTTAATGAAATACCTTTTCAACTCCAACAAGCCACTTCATCAGGGCAGCTTACATTATTTTTAAATTTAAATCTGACAAGGTAAATGGCAAAAGCAAAAAAACCAAAGCACATTGCAGTGGCTGGGAACATAGGTGCAGGTAAAACGACTCTTACTGAATTGCTTAGCAAACATTACAAATGGATCCCACAGTTTGAAGATGTTGATCACAATCCTTACCTCAACGATTTTTATGAGGACATGCCCCGGTGGAGCTTTAATCTGCAAGTATACTTTTTAAATAGCCGGCTCAATCAGTTACTGGAAATTCAGCGTGGCACCGAAACCGTTATACAGGATAGAACTATATATGAAGATGCAAATATTTTTGCTCCAAACCTTCATGATATGGGGCTGATGACTAAACGGGATTACAACAATTATTATACTTTCTTTGAAACGCTCAAAACGATGGTGAAGCCGCCTGATCTTTTGATTTATCTCAATGCTTCGGTACCAACACTTGTGGCACAAATACAAAAACGAGGCCGTGAATATGAAGAAAATATTCGCCTCGACTACCTTAAAAAACTCAACGATTTTTATAATAAGTGGATCAATAGCTATCATGAAGGGCCACTGCTTGTGATAAATGCGGACACTAATAAATTTTCTGAAAACGAAGAGGACCTCGGAACGATCATCAACCAGATTGATGCACAGCTATTCGGCTTATTCTGATGAAGCCGCATTTTTGGTGACTGAAATTTTAATTCAACCTTTTGAACGGCAATAATACCGCTGAAATACTTTCGCCTTCCATCGCCTTGCGATTGTTGTAATTTTCTGCTACAAAAATATTTACCAAAATTGTAATGTATGAAACAAAAAATATTTCTCAGCACGGCAGCTTTTGCATTGCTGGTGTGCTCCCTTTCCATTAATTGTTTAGCCCAGGTTACTACTCCGAGAACACCAAGTCCCGCGGCAATGGTTCAGCAAACGATTGGCATATCTACTGTAGCCGTAAAATATTCCAGGCCATCAGTGAAAGGCCGTGAGGTATGGGGCAAATTAGTTCCATATGGCTGGAATGTGCAGGCGTTTGGCGCGGGGAATTCTGCACCATGGCGGGCAGGCGCCAATGAAAATACGGTGATTCAATTTTCTCATGATGCTAAAGTTGAAGGTCAACCGGTGCCTGCGGGATCTTACGGACTTTCTTTCGTAATAAACCAGGACAATACAGGTGAAGTGATTTTGTCAAAAGACTATAAATCGTGGGGGAGTTTTTTCTATGATTCAACGAAAGATGAGATGAGAGCAAAAATTCAATTGCGTTCCATCCCTGAAACCGAGATGCTCACCTATGATTTTATCGAAGACAATAAAAACTCTTCAGAGCTCGTGTTGAACTGGGAGCAAAAACAATTTCCCGTAAAAATTGAATTTGATGTCGATAAAATTGTAATGGATAATGCGGCTGAAGAACTAAAAGGTGCGATTGGATTTAACTCGCTTGGCTTTTCAAGTGCTGCTCAGTACGCATTGCAAAATAAGGTCGATCTCGACAAGGGTCTTAAGTGGATAAACCAGGCTGTAGCTCAAAACAATAATTTCACCAACCAAAGCATAAAATCTAATATACTAACCGAAATGGGTAACACAGCGGAAGCCGATAAAGTTATGAAAGATGCTCTTGTGACTGGTACTGAAATTGAACTAAATAATTACGGTTATCAATTGCTCAATACAGGAAACAATGATAAGGCCATTGAAATACTTACACTAAATACGCAAAGGCATCCTAAAAGTCCAAATACGTGGGATAGCCTGGGAGAAGCATATGTTGCAAAGGGTGATAAGAAGAATGCCATTATCAATTTCAAAAAGGCATTAAGCATGAATCCGCCGGCAAATGTAAAAACCAATTCGGAGAAATTTCTTCATCAGTTAGGAGCGATGTAAAATTTTGAAGGCATTCAAGCCAAATTTGTTTGCGCGCCATTTTAGTATTGGCAAACTCAGCTACCGATACCTGATTAATCTTTCAACCCCTTGAGTTCGACTCTTACGTTTGTCCTGCAAGGCTTGTTAAATACTTCTTCTATCGATTTAGGATTATCGATAGTTTTATAAAAATCATCCAAAAACCTGGTGGCGAATTTTAAATATTTTGAATTGAGATAACTGCAATTAGTAAAGGTTTCATAAACCTCCTTTCTCTTTTCATTGAATAGTTTAAATGCGACTACATAATCCATCATACCAGGGTTGCAATAGCCCCTGTAAATACGTTCCCTTATTGAGGAGATCTCTAATTCAGGTGCAGGACCAGCGTAAGGCGCGCTCACTAGGCCCGCATGATCAAAATCATAGGGAACAGCAATTGGAGCTTTACCCGAATCAGTTGTAAGTAATTTTATATTCTGCATATAAGGCACCGACCAATCGGTATTTGCGATCATATATTGAAACACTGCCATCATAGTGAATTCATCCCTGGCTGCACGTTCCATAGGAAGTTGGCGTGCATTCATTAATGTCGCATGATTGCGGCTTGCCATATCATTTTCATCTTCTAGTAAGATGCAATAGTAGGTCTCCAACTTTCTCTGCTGGGCAGAGTCTTGAAATTCCACCTGCGTAAGCCTGGCCCTAAAACTTTTTTCTGTAAAGAGGTTGTACAATTTATACACCAACCACTCACGAACCACATATTCATCACCCCCGCATGGCATCACCAGCTTAAGTTTGTTTTGCTTTTTAAAAATGGTGTTGCCAAGTTTTTCAGTTTTCGGAAAATTCAACAAGAGTGGTGGTAGTTTACAATTTTCTTTTAGCCGCCGGAAATTACCCCGTGCTTTTGCCCGGATGCGGATAGAATGCAAGACACTGTCTGCTGACCAATATTGCAGCAACAGGGGATGATAGGTCATGTTATCTTTCCGGTCTGTATATAATTCATTAAGTCTGCCGGAGAGTTTTAAATGCAGGAGTTCATCGGTATCAAACAAGCCGCTGTTTTTGATATTTCTTCCGGTGCTTGCTGTTGTTTCAGTCTGCGCAAATAAATTTCCGGAAAAAGCTATAGTGCTCAAAACCAAAATGAAACAATGAATACCGTTCACAGCCATGTCTAAAAAATTTACAAGCGCTTAAAGAAGGGATTATCAGGATGCTTTCAAAAGTTTTTTAAGATACAGTTCATAAGTTGCGACAGCATTTTAAGTCGGTCAGTTAGTTTTTCGCAGGATTCGTTTTCTATGCTTTGTTCCCCAATTTACTAATTCTTCTATTACTTTTTCCAATGTATTTCCATAAGACGTAAGTGAATACTCTACAGTAATCGGTTTAGTATTGAGCACACGACGATTCACAAGCTCGTTCATTTCCAGTTCTTTCAATTCTTTTGAGAGCATTTTGCCTGTAATTTTCCCAACATCCCTCTGCAATTCTTTAAATCGCTTTTTATCTTCATTTAGTGAACACATAATGGCGATCTTCCATTTACCATTCAAAATATCCATAGCGTCACACAGTGCCAGCATATCTTTGGGCTGGAGTTTTTTTCTTTCCGGCATTTATTACGATTTGGTGATTTCCAAAAGGAAACCGGTATATATTAGTCACTTGGTTACAAATGTATACCATTAGTCGTAACTTCGCCATAATAATTCAAATAAACATTAAACTGACACAAATGAATAATAGCAAACAAATCGAAAAAGTCTTTGCACGGCCTGTCAACCCCGGAATGGTTGGTGACGGCTTCAGGGTATATAATTATTTCCCTTCAGGATATAAAATCCGTGAAAAACTTAGCCCTTTCCTGATGCTTGATTTCAATCCCGCCTTCGACTTCGGAGCGTCAATACAACCAAGGGGCGTTGATGTGCATCCCCACAAAGGTTTTGAGACAGTAACGATCGCATACAAAGGAAGCGTTGAACACTATGACAGCTCAGGAAACAGCGGCATCATCCATCCCGGCGACGTACAATGGATGACGGCAGGCTCGGGCATTTTGCATAAAGAATTTCACGAAAAAGAATTCTCAAAAAAAGGCGGTCCGTTTGAAATGATCCAGCTTTGGGTGAACCTTCCCAAGAAAAATAAACTTACAGCCCCAAAGTATCAATCGATAGAGGCTTCTCAGATGAATAAGGTGGTATTACCAAATAATAGCGGCACCGTAAATGTAATTGCGGGAAATCTTAATGGCATCAAAGGTTCTGCTTCCACTTTTACTGAAATAAATGTGTTTGACATTCGACTGAATGCAGGTGGTGAATTAATAACAGACATCCCTTCTCTTCATAACACGGCGATATTAGTGGTCGAAGGAAACATTGAAGCGAATGGAAAAAATGCAAAACTTCACGACTTTATTTTATTCAAAAACGAAGGCGAAACAATTAATATTAAAGCAAATGAAAAAAGTGTGCTGCTATTGCTAAGTGGTATTCCAATTAACGAACCGGTAGCACAATACGGACCGTTCGTGATGAATACACAAGAAGAATTACAGGAAACCTTCAAAGAATACCAGGCGGGTAAGTTTGGTGTTCTGAATTAACATGAGTGATGCCTGAAAAATATCAAATAGCTCACAATGAAAAGCAAATGCACTTCGAGATTCATGACGGTGATGCTATTGCGTATCTTGAATACCGTTTTTATAAAAACGATATCGTCTTCATGCATACCGAAGTGCCGGATAGTTTGAGTGGAAAAGGAGTTGCTTCTGCGCTGTCGGCATATGCATTTGAGTATGCAAAAAAAATAAAAAAGCAGGTGATGGTTTATTGTCCTTTTGTAGGCGCATATCTCAAGCGACATCCTGAACTAAAAGATCAATTGGTTAAAGAGTATTATAAGTAGTCGCCTGCGCCGTTGAGAACAATTGGCATTTAAAGTTTAGGGCCGCCGGCTAATATTTCTTTATTAGCGCCCATCTTATATTTTCTGAAGTTTTCTATAAAATAGCTTGCAAGCTTAGTGGCGGCTATTTTATATTCATTTTTATCTTGCCATGTGAATTCCGGGTTAAGTATTTGTGACGGCACATTGGGACAAATATCAGGCATCATGATTCCGAAAATTGAATGCGGCTTATACGTTACGTTATCTAACTCTGCATTGAGCGCCGCACCTATCATGGCTCTTGTATATTCAAGCTTCATTCTGCTGCCGATGCCATAGCCTCCCCCACTCCAGCCAGTATTTACCATCCAGATATTTACTTTATGATCTTTAATTTTTTTACCTAACATTTCTGCATATTTCACCGGATGCAATGGTAAAAAAGGAGCGCCAAAACATGCACTGAAAGTGGGCTTGGGTTCTGTAACGCCATTTTCTGTTCCTGCAACTTTTGCTGTATAACCACTTATGAAATGATACATCGCCTGCCCTGGCGTAAGTTTACTTATAGGTGGCAATATTCCGTACGCATCGGCCGTAAGAAAAAATATGTTTTTTGGTATACCACCAATTGAAGGCTCAACAGCACCCGGAATATAAGCAATCGGATAGCTTACCCGGGTATTCTCCGTGATCTCCTTGCTTGCGAAATCGATAGTGTTTGTGCCTGCGATAAACGTGGCATTCTCCACTACAGCGCCATACCTGATTGCATTAAAAATGTCCGGCTCTTTTTCTTTATTCAGGTCGATCGTTTTTGCATAACATCCACCTTCAAAATTGAAAATTGATGCATCAGCCCAGCCATGCTCATCATCACCAATCAAATGCCGGACGGGATCAGCACTCAACGTTGTTTTGCCCGTGCCGCTTAAGCCAAAAAATATTGCCGTGTCACCTTCTTTACCAATATTCGCTGAGCAATGCATACTTAAAACATTTCTCTCCTGCGGAAGAATGTAATTAAGAATGCTGAAGATTCCTTTCTTCATTTCCCCGGTGTATTGAGTACCGCCTATTAATATTATTTTCTTAGAAAAATTTACAATCACGAAGTTTTTATGAGGTACACCATCAGTGGACGGATCAGCAAAAAAATGCGGGACCTGTAACAGGTACCAATCGATTTTTATATCTTCTAACTCATTTGCTTCCGGCCTTAAAAACATGTTATAAGCAAATAAATTACAACAGGGATTTTCATTGATCACTCTTATATTAAGACGGTAATCTGCATTAGCGCACGCATAACAATCCCTTATCCATAATTTTTTACCATCAAGAAAATCAATCGCTTTCTTATAGAGCTGGTCAAAATATTTTTCTTCAATAGGGTGGTTGAACTTATTCCAGTCAACTGTTGAAGTAGTAATATCATCTTTAACTATAAACTTATCTTCAGGACTTCTGCCGGTAAACTCGCCAGTGTCAATGACCAATGCACCTGTATCACTCAGCACGCCTTCCCCTTTTTCAACCGACTGATTTATCAACTCTTCAGGAGACAATTGATAATAAATATTTTCAGCAGATTTAAAACCCAGGTTAAAGAGCAAATTCCTGGGTATGGCGAAGGGCGTTGGGATTGACATATACAAGTTTTCGTTAGTAATACGTGCAAAGATATAAATTCAGTTTTTTGATTTCATTTAAAAACTATTTGAAAAACGAGCTTAAATTTTATGGTTTCTAATATTCAGTCCCAAATTTTTAATCAAGTTTAAATTCATTTAGAATTTCTTTTTAAGACAAGAACTTTTTTTGAATGAAATAAAAACTTTCTGTTGGGAATATGTAAGAGGTACATAATGCTTCTCAAATCTTAAGGAATCTTTTAATCATGTATATTGCAAACCACAAAATTTTGATACATGAAATATCTTCCTCTTAACCCTGAAATTTTTGTTCAAAACAGGAAAAGATTTACCGGAAAGATGGAAAAGAATTCAATTGCCATCTTCAACAGCAATGACGAATTGCCTATGAATGGTGATGCTCTATACTCCTTCAAACAAAATTCCGATCTCTTCTGGTTAAGTGGCATAGAGCAAGAAGATACTATGGTCATTTTATACCCCGATAATCCGGATGTAAAATTCAGGGAAGTACTTGTGCTGGTGCGACCTAATGAGCTGAAAGAAAAATGGGACGGGCACAGGCTCACCGCGGAAGAAGGAAAAGCTATTTCAGGAATGGAAACGGTGATATGGCTGGATACACATGATGCACTATTGCAAACATGGATACACCTGGCCGACACGATCTATTTGAATACAAATGAAAACGATCGAAAAGCAAACGTCGTACAGGTGAGGGATTACAGGTATGCTGCAGAAATGATGGAGCGCTACCCACTACATAATTATAAGCGAAGCGCAAAGGTCATGAGAGAATTGCGCGCCATTAAAACGGCTCCTGAAATAGAGGTAATGCAGAAAGCAGTTGATATCACTGATAATACGTTCAGGCGCCTGCTAAAATTTATAAAACCGGGCGTAATGGAATATGAAATCGACGCAGAAATATGGCATTCCTTTTTATCTCAAAGAGCTACCGGACCGGCTTACG
>JBDTVF010000011.1:0-26769 GCA_040007325.1 Ginsengibacter sp.
CAATTCTTGATAAAGTTGGAATCAATTATGCAATTTTGGGAAAGGAGGAAATGTGCACCGGCGATCCGGCAAGAAGAGCAGGGAATGAATTTATGTTCCAGATGATGGCATACCAGAACATACAGTTGTTGGACGGCTATGGTATAAAGAAAATTGTAACAGCCTGTCCTCATTGTTTCAATATTTTAAAAAATGAATACCCGGAGTTAGGTGGTAATTACGAAGTGCTGCACCATACAGCATTTTTACAGCAATTGATAGATGATGGCAGAGTGAAATTGAAAGAGGGCGGAAGTTTTAAAGGAAAAAAAATTACCTATCATGACAGCTGCTACCTGGGACGGGCAAACGACATTTATGAAGCGCCCAGGAAGGTGTTGGAATCGCTCGATATCGAACTAATAGAAATGAAACGTTGCAGAAGCAATGGGCTATGTTGCGGCGCTGGTGGAGCACAAATGTTTAAAGAAGAAGAAAAAGGTACTACCAGGATAAATAATGAAAGAACAAAAGAGGCCCTGGAAACCGGGGCAACTATAATTGCAGCGGCTTGTCCATTTTGCAATACGATGCTTACCGATGGTGTTAAACTTAATGAAAAGGAAGATTCGGTGCGGGTAATGGATATAGCAGAAATTATTGCTGCAGATTTAGCAGAAAATGCATCAACCAACAATTAGGCTTGTGAAATAAAATATCCAATATTGTAAAATGTTTTGAAAAGTAAGAAAGGAAGAATAAATGACTGAAGAAAAAAGCCTGAATTTTCTTGAAGAGATTGTTGAAGAAGATATCAGTAAAGGAAAGTTTGTAAACATACTCACGCGGTTTCCGCCGGAACCGAATGGTTATTTACATATAGGACATGCAAAAAGCATTTGCCTAAATTTTGGTCTCGCCAAAAAATACAATGGAGCTACCAACCTCCGTTTTGATGATACCAATCCTATCACCGAAGAAACGGAATACGTTGACAGTATTAAGAGTGATGTAAAGTGGCTCGGCTTCGATTGGGTCAAAGAATATTATACCAGTGATTATTTTGATGAACTCTATGATCTGGCTGTGAAACTTATTCGCAAAGGGCTAGCTTATGTAGATGATAGTAACCCTGAAAAAATTGCTTCTGAAAAAGGAACGCCTACCGAACCGGGTAAAGAAAATGAATACAGAAGCCGCAGTTTCGAAGAAAATGAACGGCTCTTTGAAGGAATGAAGAACGGTGAATTTAAAGACGGATCGAAAGTACTTAGAGCAAAGATCGATATGGCCTCGCCGAATATGCATATGCGTGATCCGATTATGTATCGCATTAAACACGCCCATCACCATCGTTCCGGTGACAAGTGGTGCATTTACCCAATGTATGATTTTGCTCACGGGCAAAGTGATAGCATTGAGCACATCACGCATAGTATATGCACACTTGAGTTTGTGCAGCACAGACCACTTTATGATTGGTTCATTAAAGAACTTGAAATATTTCCTTCTCACCAGTATGAATTTGCCAGGCTCAATATGACCTACACTGTGATGAGCAAACGAAAATTGTTGCAACTTGTAAATGATGGTTATGTAAAAGGTTGGGACGATCCGCGCATGCCAACGATCTCTGCGTTTAGGAGAAAAGGCTATACGCCATCCAGCATAAGAACATTTTGCGAAAAAATCGGAGTGGCCAAGAGAGATAACTTAATTGATATAAGTCTGCTTGAATTTTGTCTTCGTGAAGAACTCAATGAAACGGCTCCAAGAGTGATGGCTGTTTTACACCCCGTTAAATTGATCATTGACAATTACGATGAAAACAAAACCGAAGACCTCGTAGTAGAAAATCTTCCGAACGATGCTGCTAACACCAGGTCAGTGCCGTTCTCAAAAGAACTTTGGATAGAACGCGAAGACTTCATGGAAGTGCCGGTGAAGAAATGGTTTAGGCTTGCGCCTGGCCAAATGGTTCGATTAAAAAGTGCTTACATAGTGCGCTGTGATAGTTTTATTAAAGATGAAGCAGGGAGTGTAAATGAGATTCACTGTACTTATCTCCCCGAAAGCAAAAGCGGACATGATACCAGCAATATAAAAGTAAAAGGAACTATTCATTGGGTAAGTGTGCTCCACGCCGATACTGCCGAAGTAAGATTATACGAGCGCTTATTTAAAGTGGAAAATCCTGCGATGGAGGAGCGTGACTTTAAAGAGTACATCAACCCTGATTCATTGCGCATAATTGATAAAGCATTTATAGAACCTGCTTTGCAAAAGGCGAAGAGCGGTGATCATTTTCAATTTATGCGTAACGGATATTTTTTTGTCGATAAGGATTCAAAGCCCGGTGAATTGGTGTTCAACCGCACTGTAACTTTAAAAGATAGTTTCAAACAATAGAAAAACAATTCGTTCATTCAAAAAATAGATGATGTCCGCATATGTAATTGTAGAAATGAACATTGAAGATCATGACGCGTATGAAGAATATAAGAAATTGACCCCGGCTGCAATAGCTGCTTATGATGGAAAATTTATCGTGAGGGGCGCAAAAACAGAATCACTTGAAGGTGACTGGAACCCTGAAAGAATTGTAGTGCTTGAATTTCCTTCGGTCGCTCGTGCCAAAGAATGGTGGGAATCACAGGAATATGCTAAAGCAAAATCAATAAGGCAACAAGCAGCAAAGACAAAAATGCTGGTAGTTCAAGGCATTGATTAGACTTTCTAAACTCCATATTTTCTTTTGATATCTCTGTCAGTTTCTCTTTCTTTTATCGTTTCCCTCTTGTCGTAAATCTTCTTTCCCTTTCCAAGGCCAATCTCCATTTTAGCAAATCCATTTTCTGCAATAAATATTTTTAATGGAATTAGGGAGTAGCCTTTTTCCTTGATCTTATTTTCAAGTTTTCGCAACTCCTTTTTATGAAGTAATAATTTCCTTTCCTGCAGTGGCTCATGGTTATGAATTGTACCAAAAGTATATTCGGAAATATGGAGGCTCTTTACAAATAATTCTCCTTGATAAAAGATGCAATAACTATCGTTGAAACTGGCTTTGCCGGCACGCAATGATTTTATTTCGGTGCCTGTTAATACAAGCCCGGCAATATATTTTGTCTCAATATTGTATTCGTAATAAGCTTTGCGATTGCTGATTTCCATGAAGAGTTCTGATGTAAAATTGATTTAGCTTATGTTCCCTGCAACCATTAACAACACGAAATTTGCAGGTCAATTTTTGAATAACATTAATAATTGCTCAAGCTTTTCTTTAAGCTCTTTTCTTGAAATGATAAAATCAAGAAATCCATGCTCAAGCAGGAATTCGCTACGCTGGAAACCGGACGGAAGATCTTTTTTAATGGTTTCTTTTATTACGCGGGGACCTGCAAAACCGATAAGAGCGCCGGGCTCACCCATGATGATGTCTCCAAGCATTGCAAATGATGCTGTGGTGCCGCCAAAGGTTGGATCCGTGCAAAGTGAGAGGTAAGGAATTTTTGCATCTGAAAGCATAGACAATCTCCCTGATGTTTTAGCAAGTTGCATTAATGAAAAAGCACTTTCCATCATTCGGGCACCGCCGCTTTTATTGATGATCATAAAAGGAACGCGATGTTCAATACAGTAATCGCAAGCTCTCGATATTTTTTCTCCCATCACACTTCCCAGACTGCCTCCGATAAATTCAAAATCCATACAGGCGATCACGATATCCATTTCACTTACCTTGCCGTGCGCCACTGTTATTGAATCGTGAATGGAAGTTTTGTCATAAGCATCTTTAAGCCTTTGTTCATATGGCTTAAGATCCACAAAACCGAGGTAATCCTTAGATTTGATATTTCCGAAAAGTTCCGTATAACTTTCGTCATCGAAAATGATTTCAAAATATTCGGCGCTGCCGATGCGGTGATGATAAGCACATTTCGGGCAAACGAAAAGATTTTCCCTTAATTCGGTGACTGTACAGGTATACCGGCATTGCGGGCATTTGGTCCACAAGCCATCAGGCGCTTCCTTTTTATCTTTTGTTGAAGTGGTAATACCTTTCTTAATCCTGCGAAACCATCGACGCTTTGTTTCTTCACTATCTCCGTCTTCTCCCGCCAGGTTTGCATAAAAATCTTCTTCCTGTTTCATAACCGCGATCCCGTTAGGGAATTATTTTGGGTAAAAGAATTCTTTACCCCGCAAAAGGCGGGCAAAGAGTTTGGCCTAAGCTATTGTAATATCCTTATCAAGATAAACGTCCTGTGTAGCATTCAGTAATTCAACTCCCTCTTTGAAAGGCTTTTGGAATGCTTTTCTTCCTAAGATCAATCCCATTCCGCCAGCTCGTTTGTTAACCACTGCCGTAGTTACTGCTTCCTGCAAATCAGAATCACCTTTACTTTCTCCACCACTATTTATGAGACCTATTCTGCCGCTATAGCAATTCAAGACCTGGTACCGGCAAAGATCAATAGGATGATCGGAAGATAATTCAGTATAAACAAGTTTAGATGTTTTACCATGCTTTGTCGCATTGTATCCACCATTATTGGTAGCCATTTTTTGTTTAATAATATCCGCTTGCAACGTTACACCAAGATGGTTTGCCTGGCCTGTAAGATCAGCCGATGTGTGGTAATCAACTCCATCTACTTTGAATGCATTATTGCGGGTATAGCACCAGAGTATGGTACACATTCCCAATTCGTGTGCAAGCTCAAACGCCTGGCTTACTTCCTGCAACTGCCGGGTACTTTCGTCGCTGCCCCAGTAGATGGTCGCACCTATTCCCACAGCCCCCATATTGTATGCACTTTTTACAGTACCAAACATAGTTTGATCAAACTTGTTTGGATAACTCAATAGTTCATTATGATTAATTTTTACTATAAACGGTATTTTGTGTGCGTATTTTCTGCTTACTATTCCCAATACTCCGAATGTAGAAGCAACCCCATTGCAACCGCTTTCGATCGCGAGCTTTACAATATTTTCAGGATCAAAATAAATTGGGTTAGGGGCAAAAGAAGCACCGGCGCTGTGTTCAATTCCTTGGTCAACCGGAAAAATAGAGCAATATCCCGTATCTGCCAGACGGCCGTGCCCGAGAAGCATCTGCATGCTTTGAACAACGCGATTATTCCTGTTACTATCTACGAAAATATCGTCAAGGTAACTGGGTGAGGGTAATGTAAGTGTTGATTTGTCAATTTTGCATTTGTGATTAAACAATTTTTCGGCGTTATCGCCCAGTAAGTCAGTAATTTTTTTCGATGCCATTGATATTTTTTTGAATGTATGCAAACCTACATGAAATTGACAAAAACGCAATAGCAATTAAATCGCTCTCTTAGCTTGAAATTTTTTGACGCGAAAGCTGCAATCAGTTGGTCAATAGCACTTCTTTTTGCAATTTAGATTGAAAGATTTTCGAGGTAATCTGCCGCCTTTAGGAGGCGGCTACCATACCAGCTGAACATTTCGCCATCTACGAGTTTTACTTGTACATCTTGCAGAGCCGCTTTAATTTCCGCTACGTGATTCTGTTTAAATGGGTAAGGCTCTGATGAAAGTAGAATCATTTCACAACCCCTGCGATTTAATTCAATAAGACTTGTTTCCGGATAGCGGTCCACATCAGAAAATGCATTTGTCAGGCCACAGTGTGCCATCATATCATTAATAAAAGTATCACCGCCGGCTGTCATAAAAGGCTCTTTCCAAATAAGGTAAGCAGCTTTTTGAGTGCGCCTTTCTGCAGTTGCTTTTTTAAGCTGCAAAAATTTTGATTCGATAGAGATAGTTAAATTATTGGCTTGCTCTATACGCCCGGTTAGTTGACCAATATTCCTGATAGCTATCAATGCACTTTCAAGATTGCTTATGTCCGTGAGCAAAACAGTATAGATCTTTGATAATTCCTCTACCTGTTCCCTCGTGTTCTCTTCTTTATTGCAGATAATTAATTCAGGTTGCAACTTTTTAATGGCTTCCATCTTTAAAGTCTTTGTTCCGCCTACTCGCGCCTTATTATGAAACCATTCAGCAGGGTGCACGCAAAATTTGGTAATTCCTATTACTTCCTGCTCGAGATCCAGGTCGCTAAGAAGTTCAGTAAGCGAAGGAACTGTTGATATGATCCTGCGGTATTTTTTATGATAAGTTGTATTGATTTGACTGTAGAGAAGCATCTCCAAATTTACCTCAAGTCACTCTTTTCAGGTTTTTACTTTTTTATTAAAGAATTAACTCAAAAAAAAACTTCCGCAGGAATTAACCTGCGGAAGCAACTTTTTCGTCTGCAACTTTACAGACTTCCTTGGGACCTTTTCGTTAGAGATGCTCTCTTCCAGAAATTAATTTACTGGCGTTCAGATTAGGTTTTGAAAGGATTGAATTTTGGATGATTTTCACGAGTTCGGTTTTTTAAATAGAACTTGGATCGTTTTGGTTTTGGAATGGATCATCTCAGTTTTGGATAGAAATTTGGATGGTTTCGGCTTTTTAGGTTTTGGATGGTTTGGTTTTTTATGGATATTGTGGATTTTCTCAGGAAGAATAACTTTTTAAAACTGCCGAACTTTTAGTTCGAAATCTTTATATAAAATTCTTTGCTTTAAAACAAAGATGCATGTTAGAAAAAAGAGAAGTTGACTGATACCGGATTTTATGACTTTTCAAGAAAATTGGATAGACTTGATCTGTAATTTTTCAACGGATAATTTTGGATTTTTTAGATTAATGCTTGTTTACCTTCATCAATCAACTTCTGGTACAAAGATATGGGGATTAAGAACTTATACAATAGCATTATTGCTTAATCTTAGATGATAGGAAATTACGAGAACAATAGTAAAATAGCTAGTGATACATTCGGAAAATTACCCGATTGGACGCGTAAAACTCCTAAAAAAACTGTAAATTAAAAGTAAGATATGTTTTGTAAAATATTTACAAACAGTGCTTTATAAAATATGAAAATTATTTGGCTAAGCTTTGGATTATATCATATTTGGTTACAATGTGGAAATCACCTGTTTCATCTTTGCTCAATACAGCGCCGCTTTGTTTTGAAATTAATTTGCTAAGCTTTTCAACAGGCATATCAAATGCAACAACAGGATATTCATGCTCCATTACAGACTCTATTGTTTGATCTTTTATTTCAGGATCAGTAAGTATTTTATTGAATAATCCTCCTTCGCTTAGAGAGCCGACAAACCCTTCACCATTTTTCACCGGAAGATTTTCAATATCGTAATCTTTCATCAACTGTATCGCTTCGGCAACAGTTTGGGTAGGCTTAACTGTCAGTAATTTTTTTGAGCCGCGGCTACTAACAAGATCTTTGAAAGTTTTTACCTCGAGAAATCCACGTTCCATCATCCATTGATCATTATATATTTTACCCACATAGCGGCTTCCATGATCGTGAAAGATGCATACTACCACGTCGCCTTTCTTTAAACTATTTTTTAGCTGGAGCAGGCCTTGTAAACAACTGCCTGCACTGTAACCACAAAATAGCCCCTCTTCTTTCGCAATTCGCCTTGCCATTACGGCGCCGTCCTTATCTGTAACTTTTGTAAATTCATCGATAAATTTCATATCATAATTAGCGGGTACAAAGTCCTCTCCAAAACCCTCGCTAATGTAAGGATAAACTTCATTTTCATCCAATTCTCCAGTGTCAAAGTACTTTTTTAATAGAGAGCCATAACTATCTATTGCCCATACTTTTATATCTGGATTTTTTTCTTTTAAAAATTTACCCGTTCCTACTATTGTGCCACCGGTTCCCGTCGCAACTACGAGGTGGGTCACTTTACCTTCGGTTTGCTCCCAGATTTCAGGACCTGTCTGTTCATAATGGGCCAACCTATTGGCAAGATTGTCATATTGGTTTACATACCATGAATTTGGAACTTCTTCAGCCAGTCTTTTTGAAACTGAATAATATGATTTTGGATCTTCCGGATCAACATTAGTTGGGCAAACTATTACCTCGGCACCAACAGCTTTCAGAATGTCAGCTTTTTCTTTCGATTGCTTATCAGTGGTAGTGAAGATGCATTTATATCCCTTCACCGATGCTGCGAGGGCAAGCCCCATTCCTGTATTTCCGGAGGTACCTTCGATAATTGTTCCACCAGGCTTTATCTTCCCTTCCTTTTCTGCAACCTCCAGCATCTTCAAAGCCATCCTATCTTTAATAGAATTGCCTGGATTAAAATATTCCACTTTTGCAAGTACAGTACAAGGTAAATCCCTCGTTATCTTATTAAGTTTTATTAAAGGAGTATTACCTATTGTATCTAAAATGCTATTGAGCCACATAAAAATGATTTGTTATAAAGTTAAAAAAAATAGGGCAGACCTTCAGTTAACGGCACGGGCTATCGAGCCAGTTCTTATATATTCAAGGGCCTTGTTCACCGTTTTATCATCGGGATTACTTACTTCATAAAGACCTTGGGTACGCCAGATTTGCCTTGCTGTCATTACTTTTATTTGCTTTTGCAAAAGCGATTTTTCTTTGGAATCCGACAGGTCAAAATTTATTGAATCTTTGGTCGCATAACTTTTAAGACTAGTTAGCGTAGCATCGTCCACATTATATTTTTCCTGGAAGACTTTCGGCGAGTTATAATTTTTAAATTCTTGTTCGTGCTGAAGATAATTACGATAAATAAAATTATTAAAGGTGCCTTTAATCAAGGCGAGCGTTATTTCTTTATCAACAGTGAGCGTATCGTATGGAACAAAAATGTCCGGGGAAATTCCACCACCGCCATATACAATTTTACCTGATGCCGTTTTATACTCTTTTTGATTTGTATGTTTTGTCGAATCCGCAAAAGTCATTTCACCATTGTGAAACCTGTTTATAAGGTCCTTATTATATTCTTCTATACCATTCTTATAAGACTTTTGAATACTGCGACCTAATGGAGTATAATATCTTGCAACGGTGAGTCGTAGTCCCGAGCCGTCATTAAGCTCATATTGCTCCTGCACAAGTCCCTTGCCAAAGCTGCGCCTTCCCAATATAATAGCCCTATCCCAATCTTGCAGGGCACCTATGAGTATTTCGCTGGCAGAGGCGGTACCCTCATTTGCCAACACGATTAATTTTCCATTCTCGAATACTCCATCTTTAGAACACCTATATTCTTTCTTGGGAGAATGTGCTCCTTCTGTATAAGTAATAAGCTTATCGCCGCTTAAAAACTCGTCTGCTATATTGGTCGCTTGTGTAAGAATGCCTCCACCATTGTCTCGCAGATCGAGTATCATGCTTTTCATTCCCTTTTTTTGCAAGTCTTCTTCTGCCTGCATAAATTCTTTGTAGGTAGTTTCGGAAAACTTATTAAGTCTTATATAACCGATAGTATCACCAATCATATAAGCCGCATCAAGGCTGTAGAGTGGAATATAGCCCCGGGTTATACTGACCACCTTTTGGGATCTATTCCTGAGTATCGTGATGTCAACTTTGCTGCCTCCGGTTCCCCGCAATAAACTTTTTATTTTTTCTGAAGTAGCGGTTTCCCCCACAATAGAAGAATCCCCAACCTTGAGAAATTTATCGCCGACCATCAATCCCGCTTTATCGGATGGGCCGCCGTGCAGAACATTCAGCACATTTATGGTATCACTGAATATGTTGAACTCAATACCAATGCCATAAAATTTGCCTTCAAGATCTTCATTTATTTCTTTCAGCTCGCGTGGAGGCATATAAACTGAATGAGGATCAAGTTTGGCCAGGATCGCTTCAATCGCTGCATCTCCCAATGAATCTTCATTTTCAGGATCAACATATTTTCTGTTTACCAGATCCAAAACTTCCTGCACCGGCCGTTGCCTGTCAACGAAAAAAATTCCGGTGTTTGGCATGTTACCTTTTATACGGTACCCTATAAACATACCTGCTACCATGCACACACTCAATATTAATGGAAGCCAAATCTGTAATTTTTTATTCCGCATGCTATCGTTAATTATCTATGTTTATTTTTGAGAGTTGCAAATTTCCTTAATAAACATGAGATAAACATGCCAACCATCAAATTGATAGCAGATAGCGGGTCGACAAAGACAGAATGGTGCGTCCTGAAAGACAAAAAGAAGAATATTTTTATTACGCAGGGACTCAGCCCGTATTTCGTTACAAGGGAGCAAATTGAAAAAGTATTATTAGAATCGGTTGTTCCCCTTACCAATAGGCGACCGGTAAATGAAATTTATTTCTACGGAACTGGTTGTAAAAATCCCGAAAACAAAAAAACAGTCACCAAAGCTTTTAATACAATTTTTCCTGCAGCTAAAGTTTTCGTAGATAATGATCTGTCTGGAGCGGCCAAGGCATTATGCGGTCATGAAAAAGGTATTGCTTGTATTTTAGGTACCGGCTCTAACTCATGTTACTACAATGGCAAAAAAATTGTAAAAAACAGTCCGGGCATAGGATATATACTTGGGGACGAGGGGAGTGGTGCTTATTTGGGTAGAAAAGTCATTCAGCATTTTTTGTACGGCATTTTTGATGATGATCTCAGGGCAAGGTTCGATGCAAAGTTTTTAACCAACGACAATGAAATACTAAATGCTGTATATACACAACCATTGCCCAACAGGTATCTCGCTTCTTTTGCAATTTTTTTAGCCGACAACCGGGGACAAGAAACAATTGAAAAGATTATCAGAGAAGGATTAGATGATTTTTTTACAACTCATGTCATTAAGTATAAAGAGAGCAAAAAATTGCCGATACATTTCACTGGCAGTATAGCTTATGGCTTTAAAGATGTATTGGCGGACTTATGCAAAACTTACCGTTTGCGGCTTGGTAGCGTATTAAAAAATCCGATGGATGGTTTGGTAAAGTATCATTCATGAGAAAAAAAATTGAGCCGAGAAATGAATCGGATTGTGAGTGAATTAAATTAGACCTAAAGCCCCTTAGATGTCAGATAAATAAAGCTACTCCATGATCTGCTCAATATGGGTAAGGCGCCCGTCTTTTGTCATTCCCTCTATGATCACCCTGAATGCTTTTGTTATGTCATTATTATAAAATGTTACTACCACCTTACTTTGTTGCGGAGTTGTCACCACATTAGGGTTCCAATATAAAGTTGTTCTTAAATCACGCTTATCATCATCAGGGTTGAAAGTGCCATAGTTGGGAGCGTAGAATTCGCGGATGCCGGTATAACCGGTAACAGTATTACTTGATAAGCCCTTACCACCTACAGCTTTTGCATCGTCTCCACGACGGGTATAAATAGCAATCGCTCCGTTAGCGCCACCCGAAGCTCCCATAAACGGTGGTCTCATTACTTTAATATATGCTACATCTGACACTGGTATGGATGCAAGCATAGATGCATCAGAAGGTATTTCGTCTAAAAATAATGCAGGAGAGCCACCTCTCCACTGAAGTGTTGGAGTATTGCCCGCCGTGCTTATTTGCAACCCTGCCACCTGCCCTTGCAAGTAATTAAATATAGATGTTGAAGCTGATGCCCTTTGATCGGTTAATAGGTCAAACTGGTAGCCATCGCCACCTTTAAACATACCTGAGGTATATTTTTCATCCAGCATCTCAACAGGCGATTTTGTTTTTACGCTGATCTTTACAGTCTCTAATACTTTGCCGTGGTATTTGGCTAAAAGCTCATGTAATTCATTGGCAAGTGCCAAATGACGTGCATTACCTGCAGTATCAAAAAACTTGCTATAATAATTACCTGTAGCCGCAATATTATTTTGAAGCGGCGGCAAACGGCCTTCCATAAATTTTACAGAAACATCGGTGATTCCACTAGCTTTGGAAAGCTGGTAGTAAATATTTGCGGTGTCAAATAAAAGATAACTCGGATCGTTGAAAACTCCACTGGGTGATACTGGCAATGCCAGCATTTGTTTTCCATGATCTGCATTATTTATCATTAATACGATATTGGCAGCATCCCGGAGCTGCGAGGTAGTAGCGCCATAGATCTTACCTGACAGCGTGAGGTATGAAGTATCTTTTTGATAATTAATTTTTGGAAAAACACCTTTCGCAACATTATCCCAATTAAATCGCCTCCACCCATGCGTTAGCATAACAAGGTCAAGCTCCCCGCTACGACTATTACTGCTATCAGTGAAATACCAGGCCGGGTTAAATATTCTGCCTTTTAATTCTCCTGTGAGTAAAAGATGTGAGATAATATTATCACTGCTGTCGGCATCTATATCTACGTCGGTAACAGCAACAGAAAAATTTGCAGGCAAGTTATCCGGAACTGCAATTTGAACTTCGTTGCGGGCTCTTTTATTGAGTCCCCAGTGCTGCACTTCCATCTCTGCCTGGAAAAGATATTCGCGGTTATCAATAAAAGTGATTCGTTCAGCTAAGGGCACCCAATGATCGTTGAAAACTGTAATAGTTAGAATTCCGCTCGGAAGGTCTTGTGTGGGGATTACACCCTGGGCTGTTCCCGAAGAAATATCTTTAGTAACCTTAAAAATTTCATGCTGGTACATGGTGCCGATAAGATGGACTTTTCCAACTGCTACAGCTTCTGTGGCCGGAGCAGTCACAGAAAATATTCGATTGTTTTTGGACGGCACTACTTGCATTGTAATACCCGAGGACTTTGCCGTTGGCAGTTCAGTCGAATAGCTTTTGCCTTTATCGTCTTTCCATTTTGCAGTTAATGCATCACCTTCTTTAGGTGTAAGAAAGAAAAAGCCCATGCCATCGTGAATCACGTGAAGGCTGTCTAACACTTTACCTGCCTTATCCGTAATTTCCCCCTTGATTAATACCGGCCTTCCAAACTGGTCACTTGCTTTAAAAGCGATTTTATTTGTAACACCGGTAATCATGTCACCACCTTCCGGGAAAAACTGGAGTGAAGGCGTGATGACCATTTTAGTTGCCTGCGCGATATTCGTTTTCGTTAGTACACGCAGATCATTATTATACAGGAACGCCGTGTCAAAGTTGAGCATCCACTTTGTGTAAGCCTTTAGATGAATAAACTTTCCCGTATAAGTTGCAGGAAGATCAAACTGTCCGACCGTAGTCCCATCAACTATCGGGCTTGGGCTGTGTAGTAACACATTTCCTTTATCGTCGGTCCAGTCGATATATAACGTCTTACTATCTGTTGCGGGATAAATCCCCTGCATCAGGTAAGCTTTAAACCAAATTGTTTCTCCGGGAGCATATGTGGATTTATCGTAGTGAAGGTAAATCCTTTCGCTGCTGTACTCACCGGCATACTTCTCGATGGTAGAGTCTATTGTTTGAGCCTGGGTGTGTAGAAGGATAAAAAAAACTAAGCATGTCGTAAATGCACAACGTTTCATCGGGAAGATCACTTTTTCATTTTTATAAAAATAGAGAATTTTCAAATGACCTCTTGCCAGAATTTTATTTGCAGCGAATGGGAAGTGTTTCAACCCACGTGTGACAAAGGATTAAACTGATTTACTCACAGAAAGATCGTCACAAAGCCTGCAAAATTCAACAGTTGTTCCCCCTGACAACCTTATGAAAATAAAAGTAAAAAGGTTTGATTAAAAGAGAATTATTTTATTAGTTTTATGTCTCTTAAATCAATCAATAACATGGCAAGGGCTATAAGAAAAACTGAAATTGCAGGCAAGCTCAAAACTCTACAAGAACAATTAGATGAGTATAAAGAAGAGTTGAAAACGGTTCATCCAACCTTCAAAATATCCAAAAAGGGGAAGCGTCTTTACAACATCAACGCAACCATTACCAAACTTGAAAGAGAGATTGAAGAGCTGAAAAAAAGATAAATTTTTCGTCTACGTCAGCTTAATACGGGAGCGCTTATTTTTTCGGTATCATCATAAGTTTTTCTGCTGTAGTATTCCTATACAAAGACGTTGCAATGATGTGCAAAATATAGCAGCATTTCAATTCGTTAATTTTTAGTCCTGATAATTAAATTCATTGCAATAGTTTTGCGCCAAAAAATACCGGCCTAAATGGATTTTATAAAAGTTACCGAGCAATCTTCACTTCACCGGCATCTCGAAAAAATGCCTATTGCGGAAATATTATCCGGTATAAATAGTGAAGATCAAAAAGTTGCAGATGCTGTGGCAGTGGCACTTCCCTCAATAGAAAAGTTAGTAGATGCCGTAGCGGATAAAATGCTGGCCGGTGGCAGGCTTTTTTATATTGGTGCAGGAACTAGCGGACGCCTTGGTATTCTTGATGCAAGCGAATGTCCTCCGACGTATGGAGTGCCGCCCGAGTTGGTTACGGGCATAATTGCCGGAGGCAAAAAAGCGATTACTAGTGCGGTAGAATTCGCAGAAGATGATCTTAAACAAGGGTGGAGAGATTTAAAGAAAAATGGTGTTTCAGCAAAAGACGTAGTGATAGGTATTGCATCGAGCGGCACAACACCCTATGTGATCGGCGCGTTAAATAACTGCAGGAAAAAAGGTATTGTTACCGGAAGCATAGCCTGCAATTCCGGATCACCGGTTAGTGAATGTGCAGATTTTCCCGTGGAAATTGTTGTTGGCCCCGAGTTTATTACAGGAAGTACACGAATGAAAAGTGGTACTGCACAAAAAATGGTTTTGAATATGATCTCTACCACTGTAATGATTCAACTCGGCCGCGTTGACGATAACAAAATGGTACACATGCAGCTGACAAATGACAAGCTTGTGAAGCGGGGAACGCAGATGGTTATGGAGAAAACCGGCATTACCGACAAGAGCAAAGCCAGAGCGCTTTTGGTGAAATATGGAAGTGTAAAAAAAGCGGTTGAAAAATTCAAATAAATGCCGCAGTTTACTTAATATTGCGAACAATATATTTTACCACTATAATCTAAAACAAAATTCATCACTATGAAACCAACCGTTGTACTATCCGTGCTTCTTTTAGCGTCTGCATCCCAGAGCTTCTCCCAAGACAATAAGTTGTTTGCTATTACAGGCCAGGCGAGCAAAAATTTTAACTGGACCGATATCAGGGTTCTTGATATGGAGTCTGGAAATATGAAAACAACCGTTTTTGAAAACGGTAAAACCAAATTCTCATACATTGATGCAGAAACAAGAAAAAATGTAGACGAGAATACAGTTAAAATCATTCCTGCATCGCTTCAGCAAAATGGTGGAAATGTAACATCCAATGCAATTGCTATAAGCAATTTTTCTCCTACCAATCAAATGAGCGCGGCAGTCGCTTATGACAAAAGGCACGACAAATTATTTTTTGCAACAATGCGCACCGGTCAATTGATATGGCTTGATACCCGTCAGAACAATGGTGCATCATCTTTCTTTACAGTAAAGAAAACTTTGGTAAACAATACTGATTTTGCCGATGAGTCACTAAACATTACGAGGATGACAATTGGAGCTGATGGTAACGGGTACGCACTTACTAACGATGGCAATCACCTTGTTCGCTTCACCACCGGCGATAAAGTAATTATTACGGACTTAGGAAATCTTGTAGATGCCGAAAGCAATAACGGTATTTCCATACAGAACAAATGCAGTAGCTGGGGCGGCGACATGATCGCTGATGCATTCGGTAAATTATATGTTTTCAGTGCAGGCCGTAATGTATTTGAGATCGATGTGAATACAAGAATTGCTACATATAAAGGTTCAATACTTAACCTGTCTCCAACTTATACGGTGAATGGCGCGGCTGTGGGCATCGATAACAAGGTACTTATAAGCAGTGCAAATACATTCGAGGGTTACTACAAGGTAGATATGAAAGATTTGAGTGCCACCAAAGTTGCAACGGAAGGCGAAGTATTCAACGCTTCTGACCTTGCAAGCGCAAATCTTTTAAATGCAAAAGACAAACAAAACACAACGGGTGCGCCATCATTGATAAGTTCTGAGGTGATCGGTAATAAATTTATTTCAGTTTATCCGAATCCCGTAAGCAACGGATTTTTTAAAGTGACTTTTGAAAATAATCCGGTAGGTGAATACAAAGTAGCGGTAACTGATCTTCAGGGGCGCATTATAGATAACAAAGTGATCTATGTAAAAGGTGCCGGCCAGGTTGAAAATTTTCAACTACAAAGAAAGCAGGCCGCCGGCGTTTATATGATTAAAGTAAGTGATGCAGGAAACAAAGCAATATTTACTGATAAACTTATTGTAGAATAAATTATTGAGAATCTTTTTATAATGAGGCCGCTTTTTTAAGCGGCCTTTTTATTTATTTTTTTGCAAATAAATTTATATTAAATATCGGTAAATAAATAAATTTGTTTACAGAAGAAGTTGGCATAATTAAATGAAAAACGTACCGTGCAGAACATACAACCATACGATAATTGGCAATATTTATACACTTCAGAAAATGATTTGCATTCCCCTTTTTTTGGGAGAGAGTATAGCGAATTTGCGTTTAGCCAAACTGTTTATAATTATTATATTCATCCGCTTTGGGATGAATTTGGCAGCTCCACTTTATATATGAAAGTTTTAATGGCGGATTACCAGGAAGGATATGCGATTATAGAACTGATAGGGGAATGGAACGACGCTATTGAAAATGATATTATGATATTGAAACGCGATGTAATTGATAATTTCCTGCGGCAGGGTATAAAGAAATATCTTTTAATAGCGGAAAACGTTCTTAATTTCCATAGTAGCGATGATAGTTACTATGAGGAATGGTACGATGATGTAGCCGACGACGGTGGTTGGATTGTTTGCCTTAATATGCCCGAAGCAACACAGCACGACTTTAGAAAAGCGAGACTTAATAATTATATAGAGCTTTTAAATTTTCCTCAATGGCGCACTATGAAGCCTGATGCTGTATATAGCCAAATAGATAATCTTCTGCTCAGGAGATTGAGCTTATAATGTTACTTCTTACCAGTCTGTAAAATTCAAATGTTCAACGGGTTTTTAAACTTCCTGTAGTATTTTTGTACATCTTGACATTTATCAACTCCCTGAATTTATGACCTGGAAACAGTTATTCACTTCTTCAATAGGAAAGAAATTCGTAATGGCATTTACCGGATTTTTTCTTATCATTTATCTTATTGTCCATGCTGGTATTAACGCAATGATTTTTTATAACGATAATGGGGAGACTTTTAATAAGGCTGCCTATTTTATGAGCCGTAATTTTTTTATGCGCTTTTTAGAAATAGGTCTTTTTGCTGGTTTTTTACTGCATATTATACAGGGCTTATTATTGTGGAAACAAAACAGCGCTGCAAGGAAAGTTTCATACTCTAAGCATAACTATCCGCCAAAAATAAACTGGTACAGCCGTACTATGGGTTGGCTAGGTACATTTCTTCTTTTATTTCTTATTATGCATTTATACCATTTCTGGTCTGGCACAAAAAACGAAATGTATTTCCACGGGCCGCAGACCAATTTATATAATGAAATGAAAGAAGTTTTTACAAACCCAATAGTCTTCGTTTTATATATGATTGGGCTTGTTTCATTATTGTTTCATCTTCTACAGGGCTTTCAAAGTGCTTTCCAAACATTCGGAATCAATCATAGAAGATGGACACCGATAATAAAAGGTATTGGCATTTTTTATTCAGTTGCAATATGCCTGCTGTTTGCTTTTATGCCTCTTTCCTTCATGGCAGGCTGGCTTAATTAGAAATTGTATGAAACGTTTACGTTTCTCCTCAAAATAAAATTAATACTAACGTATGTCATTAGACGCAAAAATCCCTGAAGGGCCACTCGAGCAAAAATGGACAGAATACAAGAGTCATGTAAAGCTGGTAAGCCCGGCCAATAAGAGACGCCTTGAAGTAATTGTTATCGGTACTGGTCTTGCCGGCGCATCTGCTGCGGCATCTCTCGGTGAGCTTGGCTACAAAGTGAAAGCTTTTTGCTTCCAGGACAGTCCAAGGCGTGCGCACTCGATTGCGGCACAGGGAGGCATTAATGCGGCGAAGAATTATCAAAATGATGGTGACTCCGTTTATAGGCTTTTTTATGAAACTATAAAGGGTGGAGATTATCGTTCCCGCGAAGGAAACGTTCATCGTCTTGCAGAAGTAAGTACTTCGATTATTGATCAATGTGTGGCTCAAGGTGTTCCTTTTGCAAGAGAATATGGCGGCTTGTTAAGTAACAGATCTTTCGGAGGTACGCAGGTACAGCGCACTTTTTATGCTGCCGGCCAAACAGGCCAGCAATTGTTGCTCGGCGCTTATGGCGCCCTGGAGCGACAAGTAGCGTTAGGTAATGTGAGTATGTACACGCGCCACGAAATGCTTGACATTGTAAAGATTGATGGCAAGGCAAGAGGGATCATAGCGAGAGATCTTATCAGTGGAAAATTAGAAAGATATTTTGGGCACGCCGTTCTCATTTGCTCCGGTGGATATGGTAATGTTTTTTATTTAAGTACTAATGCGATGGGAAGCAATGTGACCGCGGCATGGAAGGCTCACAAGAGAGGAGCATGGTTCGCCAATCCTTGTTTTACACAAATACATCCAACATGCATTCCCGTTAGTGGCGATCATCAAAGCAAGCTAACGCTTATGAGTGAAAGCTTGAGAAACGATGGCCGCATTTGGGTGCCAAAAAATAAAGACGAAAAAAGAAAGGGTTCGGAAATTCCCGAGACTGAACGAGATTATTACCTGGAAAGAAAGTATCCTGCTTTTGGCAATCTCGTTCCCCGAGACGTAGCGTCAAGAGCTGCAAAGGAGCGTTGCGATGCTGGTTACGGTGTAGGCACCACGAAGATGGCTGTTTACCTTGACTTTGCTGATGCAATAAAGCGATATGGTAAAGTGGAAGTTGGAAAGCGTAGCATGCAGCAGGACGATGACGAAACAGTCATTACGCTGGGTAAAGAAGTTGTGGCTGAGAAGTACGGAAATCTTTTTGAAATGTATGAAAAGATCACAGGCGAAAACCCATACAATGTTCCGATGAGAATATATCCGGCGGTGCATTATACAATGGGTGGTCTGTGGGTGGACTATGAGTTGATGACTACTGTTCCAGGTTTGTATTCATTAGGTGAAGCAAATTTTAGTGACCACGGGGCAAACCGGTTGGGTGCATCTGCACTGATGCAAGGACTTGCTGATGGTTACTTCGTGATTCCATATACATTAGGCAATTACCTCGCTGATGATATAAGAACTCCGGAGATACCGACATCCCATCCTGCATTTGAAGAAATAGAGAATGAGGTGAAACAACGAATAGAAAAGTTGATGAGTATTAATGGTACAGAGTCAGTGGAAAGCTTTCACAAAAGATTGGGAAAGATCATGTGGGAAAAATGCGGGATGGCCCGTAATGCTGAAGGCCTTATATCGGCCATTGAGGAGATTCGCAATCTTAAAACTGAATTTTGGTCCAATGTAAAAATCCCCGGGGGTATAAATGAATTAAATTCTGAATTGGAGAAAGCAGGCAGGGTTGCCGACTTTATAGAGCTAGGCGAATTAATGTGTATAGACGCATTAAATAGAAAAGAAAGTTGTGGTGGCCATTTTAGAGAAGAAATGCAAACGCCGGAGGGTGAGGCATTACGTGATGATGCTCAGTTCTCGTATGCGGCTGCATGGGAATTTACAGGAGCAGATGAAAAATTAAATAAGGAGCAATTGCATTTTGATGTAGCAAAGCCAAGCCAGAGGAGTTACAAATAAAGTAATGAGTGAAACACTTACGATAAAAAATTTTGGGCCGATAAAAAATGTTGAACTTGAATTCAGAAAGGTCAATATTCTAATTGGTGATCAAGGGACTGGAAAAAGCTCGGTTGGAAAAGTATTATCAGTAGTAAAAAATGTACTTGATCGTTCCGATATGCAACTATGGATTAATGGAGAAGCTGCCGGAAAGGAAAGAATGAATGAATATTTTAATGATGAATTCAAAAAAAACTTGGATGAATATGGAATTACAAACTATCTTAAATCGGATACATATGTAGAATTTAAGGATTCAGTCTTTCATTTAATCTATGAAAATAATGAAGTCGATTTACAAAAAATTCCGGATGGGAATAGAGATAGAAATACTCGAATAATTGCATACATTCCAGCTTTTAGGGAAGCTGTTATGTTGCTAAATAAATCAATATTTGGATTAGCCCGCTTGAAAGCTCCTCTTCCACAATATTTCTTTTCATTTGGACAATATGTAAGTAATGCAAAAAATTTAAAAAGTTTTTATGATTATTCAAACATATTGGATATACGATATAAAAATGTAAATGAAAATGATATCGTTATATTGAAAAATGGAAAGGAGATAAATATAGGAGAAGCTTCAAGCGCTGTTAATAGCGTTGTTCCTTTATTATTGGTATTTGATAATGCTGTAGAATCAAACTATTCAACTGATCGCCGAGTATACAATTATTTGAATTGCCCATATATTATAATTGAAGAACCTGAGCTTAATTGTTTTCCAACTACTCAAAAAAAGTTGATGGAATATTTTATTTCAAAAATAAAATATGAGACTTCTGCCGACTTTGATTATTACTGTAGATTAGTTATTACTACTCATAGTCCCTACATCTTAACTTCATTAAACAATATGATGTATGCTTATCAAGTTGGGGAAAAGTATCAACTACAAGCCAACGAGATTATCAATAAAAAATATTGGATAAATCCAGATGACGTATCTGCTTATATGCTACAGGACGGAATCTGCGAAGATATTTTTGATCGGGAAGAAAATTTAATTAAAGCAGAAAAAATTGACGGTGTTTCCGGTTTTTTAAATGAACAGTTTGATGCTTTGCTAAATATTGAATTAGTGCCGAAATGAATTTAATACCTATAAAATGTGTGGAGCATAATGATGAAAGAAAAATATGTGTTGCTGAAGAAAATGGTAAAAAATACCAATTGTTTAATAAGTCAGGTGTTACTATAAAAAAAGTGAAGGTTGACAAATGTTTGCCACAAAAAGCTAATGAAAAAAGATGTGATTTTTTAATAGAAGCGAAGGAACATAAAAGAGTCATTTTTATAGAATTAAAAGGAGGGGATTTAAATAAGGCAGTTATTCAAATTCTTTCATCAATTGTATATCTGAAGAACGAGTTTGGAAATTACAAAATTGATGCAAGGATTATCGGAAGCAAAGATGTCCCTGATTTAAAGATTACTCCTAACTATAGAAAACTTGCGAAGGAAATTCTACCAACTAACGGAACAATAGAACGGGGAACAAATAATATTTATACTGAAAGCATTTAATTATGGAACATTACACAATGAATTTGACTTTGAAGATCTGGCGTCAGAAGAATACTGAAGCGAAAGGATTTTTTGAAACTTATGAAGTGCGGGATATCTCATCAGAAATGTCATTTCTCGAAATGTTCGATGTGTTGAATGAACGACTGATTCATGAAGGCAAAGATCCTATAGCTTTTGATCATGATTGTCGCGAAGGTATTTGCGGATCGTGTAGCATGTATATAAATGGAAGAGCACATGGGCCGTGGCAAAAGAATACCGTATGCCAATTACATATGCGAGCTTACAAAGATGGTGATACTATTGTTGTAGAGCCATGGCGGTCTGTTGCTTTCCCGGTTATCAAAGATCTTGTTGTAAATCGTAAAGCTTTCGACCGCATCATACAGGCAGGTGGTTACATTTCGGTAAATACCGGTAATGCTGTTGATGCTAATGCAATCCCGGTAGAAAAATATAAAGCTGATGAATCATTCATGGCGGCCTCTTGCATTGGTTGTGGTGCTTGCGTGGCTGCATGTCCTAATGGTTCTGCTATGTTATTTGTTAGTGCGAAGGTCTCTCAGCTTGCGTTGTTACCCCAGGGTGATACTGAAAGAAAAACCCGTGTGCTCAACATGGTATCGCAAATGGATAATGAAGGTTTTGGCAATTGTGGGAATATCTATGCATGTGAAGCTGAGTGTCCAAAAGGAATATCCGTCGAAAACATTGCCCGAATGAATCGTGAATATCTCGGCGCCTCCCTTTCTTCTGAAATATAATTCTATTTCTTCTACTTCATTTCCGGAGCTGTTATTAAAAATCCATCCGGATCCGCCTCTTTTAATTTTTTTGGAAAACGATATTCCGTAAGAATGTAAAAAAAGGCATTACATTATATAACTGTGCCGATATAAAAAGTTTTGAATATGGAAGAATGCAGTGAATTTCTTTTTCTGCGCTTGTCTTAGTGTTGCTTTTTAAATCGGCGGTTTTGCTGGTAGATTCCCACGGTGTATTCATTTCCAGGAAAGATTTTAATAATTTATTTAATGCTGCATTTAGTTCGGGAGTTCGAAGAGCTTGCGTCAACGGTTATTCACTCAATTATGCGCACATCGATCTCTTGGTTCTCAAAGCAATCGGAGATATTCGAGGTTGGAAGTTTTAATGGTTTGTCAAAAAACTCTGACAATTAAATCTAATAAAATAATTCTAAAACTGAGAGGGTGAAAACACGGTTTTTTTAAAAAAATCAGATTTTTAACAGATTTTCCATTATTCGTAAACCTGATTTTCCAAATTAGTAAGAATGAAGGCTGCTTATGAAAATATGTTTGCGGCCATGAAACAATTAATATTAACTGCAACCTTTTTTTTATGCAGCTTTTTCATTTTTGCCCAATTCAAAACCAAAGCGCAACAAACACTAACCAACGAGGATTCTCTAAATGCTGGAAACGTAACTAACAAAACGGTTGTTTCGGGATATGGCAGTGCTGCTTACCAAAGAGATTTTAATTTAAAGCAATCTGTCATCACACTTGAGAGAGCTGTTTTATTTGTCGGGCACCAGTTCAATCAAAAGATTTCCTTTTTTTCAGAAATGGAGATTGAAAATGCCAAGGTGGAAGGGGGTGAAAGTAATGGCGCTGAGATCGCAATGGAACAAGCTTTTTTGAAATTTAATTTGAATCCAAAGCAATATTTAGTTGCGGGGCTTTTTATTCCACGTATTGGTTTATTAAATGAAAACCATTTACCCGTCAATTTTAATGGAGTTGAGCGGCCCATTGTGGAGCAGTTAATAATCCCTGCAACGTGGAGAGAATTGGGAATAGGATTTTACGGTTCTGCAAATCGATATCCTCTGAATTATTCTGTAGCATTGATGAACGGCCTTAACAGTGAAGGGTTTGAACATGGAAGCGGAATTCGTGGTGGCCGGGCTGAAGGAAGCAATGCACTTACGAATAATATAGCGGTCACTGCGGCCCTTCAATACGCCTATGGAAATTTTAAATTCCAGGTCTCAGGATATACCGGCGGCACAGTTGGACTTAGTAAGTTAAGTGCAGATAGTCTTGGTCTTAATAGTGGAGCATTTGGTACACCTGTTTACCTTGGAGAAGCAGATGTTCAATATTCAAATAAAGGAATTTCATTTAAGGCTTTAGGAGTATATATTAGTTACCCGGGAGCAGGGAATATCAATAACGCCTACGCGAAGAATATCTCTTCCGGAATGTTCGGCGCGTATGCTGAATTTGGATATGACTGGTTCTTTCGCAAAAGTGAGACGTCGCAACAATTTATAACTTTCGCACGTGCAGAAATTCTCAACCTGAATTCTTCTACACCTACGCCTCCAACGGCTATCTATGATGGTACTGAAAAGCAAACTCATATAATTGCAGGCTTTAGTTATTTACCCATTCCTAATATTGCTATAAAAGCCGATGTAAGGCTCTTGCATACAGGTAAACAAAATCCTGAGCTTATTATAAATTCGCTGCCCAATGCAATTCCCTATAAACAGGATGACCAGTTTTTGAATTTGGGCATTGGGTATTCATTCTAACATAGAAATAGAGTTTAGAACTAAACATGGAAAGAAGAAAATTCATAAGATCTACGTGCAACGTTTGCCTGATCGGTGCAGCGGGTTTTATTGCAGCCCAGTTATCAGCCTGTAGTCCTTCATCTTTTTCAATTTACAAAGCAACGGTTAAGGGTAAAAAAATCTTAGTACCACTTAATCGTTTTGAGAAATCTCCCTTGCAGATTGTGAGGCCGGCTGGACTGTATTATGACATTGCCGTTCAAAAGCAGAACGAAGGTAATTATGAAGCACTCGCATTACTGTGCACGCATCAGCAAAACCAGCTAACTGTTACGGGTAATGGATATACATGCTCTTTGCATGGAAGCAACTTTGACAAAGATGGAAATGTAACAAAAGGACCGGCTGAAAGACCTTTGCAGCAGTTCATGACATCTGTTTCCGGAGACAATCTTATTATTCAAATCTAAATAACAACCTCTATGACAAAGTTATATACAACATTACTTGCAGCAACATTGTTGTTTGCCGGTTGCCATAAAGCAGACACGGTGATCACTGGTGAGACGGATTTTGCAACGCTTTAACAAACAGTAATAACCGATTTTACCAATAACATTGCTTTGAGCAGTTATTTGAAGCTTAGTGCCGTAGCGGCAAGTCTGAATTCATCAATTGAAACACTTGCACAAACACCAACTGATAATAACCTCCAGTGCCGTTGCCCGTCAAATAAATTAATCTCCGTTTCATCTGCTCCGTTAGTATGGTTTAGAACCATATCCGCATACACTTGCATATTATTTGCATGCGCCTCGGAAATTAATTCCTGCAGTTCGTTCCGTGCGCCAAACCATGTAGAAAAGAACCCTTTTGATCGATCTTTCCCAGGTCATAATAATCATAAGGATCATATCCCATTGACATGCCGTCAAGGTTTGCAGCCTCGCAGGCAGGTGGCAGCCATAGAGCAGTAAAGCCTGTATGTTTAAGGTCTGCGATGTGGTCTTTAATAAATTTCCACCATTGAGATTCTTTGCTTTCCAGCCTGGGGCAATCCCAATAGAAAGCTTGCATCATTACACCCATGATTAATTGTTTTAATTGCTAGTTAATGAAATCATTCATTAGACAAACAGTCGCCAACGGTGAATTCGCCAAGGCGTAATGGTATTTCGAAAGAAGGGGATTTTTTAGAAACTATTTAAATGTCGGAGCATTAATTTTTTCTGCCGATGCAAAAGCTTTCGCAATGAAAAGGCATAGGACGATATACCCTATGTTGTGCACTGACCACATGTTATTAGGGATGCTAAAATCTTTTGTAATCACAGCATCATCTATCATGGCATCATAAAAAAGAAATATAAAAAAATTGATAACCACAAAAATGCTAAGTCCCGTTGCCACGTACATATCAGCGCCGGACATAATTGCATCATATTCGTTATTTAGTTTGGATAGATAATATATCATGCAATACGCCAACAAGAAGAACGCTTCAATGGTGAAGAGATGGGAACAAATACTGTTTTCACTAATAAGAACTTCAAACCAAATAAGGTCTACGAGCATTGCAGTGAGGTATAAAAATGGAATCACTTTTTTGATGGCTTTGTAAAATGGCTGTTTGAGCGCAAGAAAGAAATAGGTAAAGCATACAAACCTTACGAGTGAGTGTATGTTGTATAAGTAAAGGTTTTTTTGAAACCAGTAAGTATTTGGGAGGTATTCCTTAAAATCGCCAATAATATCTCCAAATAGATTAACCGGGAAAGCAATTAATATATATACTATCACCGGGCGTAGAAAAGCCGGTTGCTTCGGGTATTTCAATAAAACAAAGATGGGAATAAGCGGCGCCCATGCTTCAGACCAGTCAAAGAAATATCGAAAATATGTAGGGAGATTACCCATTAAATTGCTGCGACTTTCATTATGAACATAGGAGTTATGAATTGCGTGGAGGGGAAGGGTTAGCACTTACTATTACGCGAGTCAGTGATTTAATACTTTCAATGCTTAACGCATGTGCCGAAGGTTCGTAGTCGGTTAAAACAATATTATAAATGAACTGATCACTGAAAGATGGGTCTTTAGCGGGGCAGAAAACAACGAATTTCATTGATGCATTGACAGGTTTATTAATCTCCCTTATCAGTGTCAGAAAATCATCCCTAAGCAGTATTGCGCCCGGTAGAAAAGTGCTCCTTCCAATTGCAACAGTCGATGCATTGCCAGAATGCAATTCTATTTTTTTGTGATTATTGGCGGGCTCAAATGAGTTGTCATTGTTGTCATCTTTAGTTTGATAACCGAACATAGTAAGCTTGCCTTGTCCATTTATGTACGCCCTCAATACAAGCCTGCGGCCGATTAAACTTTTTATTTTATCCTTTTCTATGTACAATGTGTCGAGTTTTTCGTCAAGTAAACTGGAAATTTCCGGGGAGTCTTTGGCTTTAAATTCTGCAGTAGGCCCGGGGGTTACACTTGCAGAATCTGCAGGAGGCACTAGCTCTTCTTTTTTAGAGTTCGGCTGGCATGCACATAAGTAAATAGAAATAAATATTACTAAAAAAAGTTTAGGAGAGCAGGTAAATTTATTCATACCGTTTTTTTAATTATTTAATAATAGATGTAGTCCGGTGAACGATTTATTCTTACCCGGAACTTTGTGATGAAGGAAATTTTTCAGGAAGCCTTTGGGGGATTTCTAAAAAATTGGATAGTCTAAATTACACTTTCCGTTTTATTTTGAATGGGTGAATTCACCGTTTTTCACAATATTCGATTTCCATTGAGCTACCGAACTGTTTTAGTATATAAATAAAAACGGCAGGACTTTTCAAGTCCCGCCGATATTTTTGGAGTTTAGGTTAAAAGACTAATTCTTAAGGATGGTAAATTCAACCCGCCTGTTTTGTTGCCTTCCTTCATCGGTATCATTGGATGATACAGGTTTCGATT
>JBDTVF010000012.1:0-26601 GCA_040007325.1 Ginsengibacter sp.
TGGACAAATCATCTGGCTGCGTCATATCAGCATCAGAAAATAAGGTGCTCCTGCCATTTAATAATAGGCCGCCAATAATAGCAACCCCGAAACCGAAGAATATTATCCTTTCAGGAGAAAAAAGATCAAAAAATTCCGAAAACCATTCCTGTACCAAGCCGTTTATCTGTGAAGTGAGAGTGGATAAGACTGCATTTGCAGAAGAATAAACTATGTAAAAAATGAGGAGTATAAGAACTGGGATAATAAGTAGCCTAAATTTTTTTGTCCAACTTGGAAGGTTGATACCGGGTCGTGGTAAACTCCTTATCTCTTTAAAAAAATTTGGAACAAGCAACAAATAGTTTAGCAACGTTGAGCCGCCTGCGTACCATGCCGACCTGTGCAGAAATTGAGAAAAGGAAACAAAGAGCAGCAGGGTAACGAAGAAACTTATTTTAGTTATGATTGTATTTTGCAATACAACTAATACCGCCGATATGATATGGCCTGCAAAAAGCCATTTAGCAACATGGCTTTGGGTAGAATAGGGAAAAACTAAAAAGACAGATGTGCAAATGAACACGTCAAAAATAATGATGTTTAATCCCAGCTTTTCGTTCCAGAATATAAAATTGAACAGCAATGCGCCGGAAGCAATTAATAATAATCTATGCGATGTTGATTCCATTATGCCTGTGTTTTATTTTTTTAAACTGATTAAAATGCATGAGAATAGTTACCAGTGCAGAAACCACTGGAAAAACAAAAAGGAAATTTTTAGATTTTGAAAATTGCAAATGAAGAGCGCCGAAAGAAATTAAACTTGTAACTACTGCGAGAATAAAACTTACCGCCACCGCTAACCTAAATAGCGCTCTTTCCTGGCACCTATCTGCAAATGCAGTAAGAAGTATTATCCAAAAAATAAAGCATCCTGGCGCAGAAAAAAATGATGACGCCATAAACGCAAATGCTAAAATCATAAAAAATTCGTCAGGAGATTTGTCTGGTAGGCACACGTAACCTGCACAAAAAATCCCATTGATAAAAGCGCACAATATCCAGGTAGTAAACGATGCCAACGTAATTCTAAAATATGGATTCATATAACCGCCGCATTTTGAAGGTGATTTATCTTGCGATAGCATATCCATAAAGGCACAAAGCCAATTACGCCAAATGAACAATCTATAAGTTGCCATCCTATTGGAATACCACGGCAATAGCCCGCAATAAAAGCAAGTGGAAATATCATGACACAAGAAATAAGTCCGAATTCTATTACCCAAATATTTTTAACAGGATCACGATACGGACCGGTAAAAAGGATTGCCAAGATAAAATGTGCGAATGCCAACCAGTCGTATCCATAGAGTAAAAAGGAATACTCACGCTGAGTCTCGCTATATGCTGAAAGAACTTTTGTTAGACAGGCTGCGAATTGTGTATGCTCCGGAATAATGGTAAGCAAAAATGATAGCTCTGCTTTTACAGGGATAGCAGTGAGGCCGCTCATAAACATCGCGACTATGAAAAATCCCAGGAGGCGCCTGATTGTTGTGATTTCTTTATTTATCATTTTTAAAAGCACTTTGCATTTCAAAGTATAGGATCAAAAAAAATTATTTCATTGTTTTGATCATTTGCTCAAGACCATTTAGATGTTGTTGAAACGCTTTCTGTCCGGCCTTGGTAACTGAATAAGTAGTGTTCGTCTTTCGTCCGATAAAACCCTTGCTTACTTTCACATATCCGCTTTCTTCCAGCGATTTCATATGCGAGGCCAGGTTGCCATCCGTAACATCTATGAGCTGTTTCAAGTCATTAAAATTTATTTCATCATTTACCATAAGCGTGCTCATGATACCCAGCCGCACACGGCTGTCAAAAACTTTATTCAGGTTTTGTATTGGGTTATTCATTGCAGTTCTTCATATTGCTCTACCGGATGGTTTTCATATTTCATCCAGATAATTATGCCATAAACTATATGCATTACACCGAATCCAATTGCCCAGAAAATTAACCCATATCCCAATATCCACAAGTTGATGATACCAATAAGAATTTCAGCATAGCCGAGATATCTTGTTTCTTCAAGAGTATACTTGGAAGCATTGACCAGGGCTATTCCATAAAACATAAGGCAGGCCGGAGCTATGAGATCAAATATTCCTTGTGTAGCTAAACGCAATATAAAAAGGCCGCCTGCAAAAAGAGGTATGGCCATATTAATTATTACTCTCCTGGCTGATACGCCAAGCAAGGGAATATCTAACTTTTTACAACGCCTATAGACAAAAATGAAAGATGATAGAGCTGCCGCTGCGAAAGTTGCGAGCGCAATTATCAATAACCTGTCGGTAACAATATCTCTCGAGGCATATAAATTATCGAGATGATTTCTCTTCCAACCGGCAATGGTATTTACCGCCATCCAAAAACCAATTAGCCCACATACACCGGCTGCAATGCCGCTGAGGCCGCTCAAGCTACTAAATCTTGTGCTGCGTTCCATCATCCGTTTGATGTGTTGCAGCTCCTGCAAAGACTCATTTTGTGTATTCATAAAAAGTACTTTGAAATACAAAGTAAATAAAGGAAATTGATATTTACAACAATCAGTTGATATATTTTTTCACACATTGGCCAATGAATGGACGGCCGGAACAAGTGCTGTCATTTTTTAATTAAATTCTGTCCAAAATTTTTGTGATTACAGAACATGCAAATTGAATCTCATCAAAGCTGATGGTTAGCGGGGGAACTATCCTTAAACAATGGGGAGCAAATAGAAACCAGTCAGTAAATATTGCAGGCAACTTTTCAGCGCTACGATCTTTTATAGAATTGCCTTGCAGTTGAAGCAAACTGTCGATAACCTTCTTATTTTGTTCAAAACTTTCAAACTCAATTGCTATCATTAAGCCACGGCTTCTTATTATTTTTATTTTAGGCGATTGAAGGTTAGAGAGAAAAAAGTTCTCTTTTTCAACTACAAAATCGATAAGCTTATCTTCTAATAATACCTGCATAGCAGCCTTCCCTGCGGCACAAGATACCGGATGACCGCCAAAGGTATTTATGTGGCCAAGAACCGGATCGGATGACAGGCAATCCATTATTTTTTTATCAGCGATAAAAGCACCTAAAGGCATTCCGCCACCAATAGCTTTACCCAGCAACAATATATCGGGTTCAATTTCAAATTGCTGAAATGCCCAAAGCGTTCCGTTTCGGCCAAACCCGCATTGAATTTCATCAAGTATAAGTAAGGCGCCTGTTTCGGAACATTTTTTCCGGAGGGCCTGTATCCATTTCTTTTCAGGTACCACTACTCCTGCTTCCGCCTGTATTGTTTCGGCCACTACACATGCCGTTTTACAAGTTATTTGTTCAAGACTTTCATAAGAATTGAACTCGAGATGTACTATGCCGGGCAATAATGGCCTGAAGGAATTACGCCAATATTCATCACCGATTATGCTAAGCGATCCCTGGGTGCTTCCGTGATAACTCTTATTGAACGCGGCAATTTCATTTCTCCCGGTAAATCGTTTCGCGAGTTTCATCGCACCTTCTGTTGCTTCCGTACCCGAAGCAGTAAAGAAAACACTATTTAAAGCTGGTGGAAGATTATCGGTTAAAAGTTTTGCATAAGTGGTTTGCGGCGATAACACCAATTCCCCATTCACCATTACATGCAGGTAACTATTGATCTGGCTGTTAATTGCACCAATAACCTTTTTATTTCCATGCCCTATATTGCAAACACTTATCCCCCCGATGAGATCGAGATACTTTTTACCATTTACATCGAATAAATAACAACCTTCAGCCTTTACAATTTCAATAGCTAATGGTGCCGCGGAAGTTTGGCCAATATGATTTTGAAATAGCTGGCGGTTTGTCAACTTGGGTAAGCCGTTTTGTAATTTAGTTATTAAAGGTAGCAAACATGTATACACTGTTAATGTATATACCATGTTGTTGAATTTATACGAATTTAGTGGAGGAATTGATTGGAGCTTCGATTTTCTGATTGGCTAAACCAGCTTAGGCGTATATTTTTAACAGGTATGTACCAATAACATCGAGCAGCATATGGCTTTTGAATCATTGTTTTTTGAAAATAGAATAACTTAAAGCATGGGTTTAATACTTGAAGTAAAGGGGGTAAAACCCGTATGGGGAAGCAATTGCTACATAGCCCCTAATGCAACCATTGCAGGAGATGTGGTAATGGGTGATGAATGCAGCATATGGTTCAATGCCGTCTTACGCGGAGATGTGAATAGTATTCGTATAGGTAATAAAGTCAATGTGCAGGACGGCGCTGTGATTCATTGCACCTATAAAAAAGCATCCACAACTATTGGAAATAATGTAAGTATAGGACACAATGCGATAGTACACGGATGCGTTATAGATGATAATGTACTCGTAGGAATGGGTGCAATTGTGATGGATAATACCAAAATTGGCTGCAATTGTATTATAGCTGCAGGAGCGGTTGTTCTTGAAAACACGCAAATTGAATCCGGTAGTATATATGCAGGTGTGCCCGCAAAAAAAATAAAATCAATTTCACAGGAATTAATTGATGGTGAAATATCAAGAATAGCAAATAACTATGTGATGTATTCAGGTTGGTTTAAAGCCAATGATGAATTTTAATCGTAGATATAATGCTTATTAATTTGATAATTCTTAACATCGCTCTTATAAACTATGTGAAATAATTTGCGTCTCTAATTAATTAAAAGTTAAATGAAAAAGTTATTTGTTGCTATGGTATGCATTTTGGCAATATCCGGCTGCTCCGTATTCCGTAAAAATGAAAAGTATGGATGCCCTACCAATGGAAAAAATGTCGGAGCGGAAAAGATCCTGTCAGGAGATAAGGATGCAATCAAGGCAGCTAAAAAGGCAAAAAAGTTTAACTCATAAATATTATTCCCGTTTTTAATCCACAATAATAAAATCCGATTCCATGTGTTATCATTTAAAAACAAATTTTGGAGGTACTGAGGCCGTCATAGACGACAACTGCGGTGTCACAAAATTTTACTCTATTGCTGATATCCTTTCTGAAGGATTGCATGTAAGTTTCTTAAACCAGGTTGACGATACTGATACACTCGACTGGGATTTTAAGTATAAAGACCATTTTCTCACATTGCATTACAACACTTTTAATGGAGTTTCCATACTACCTCATAGTGCAAAAAGCATGTCTAAAGAAAATCGTGCTGTGAGAGAAGTTGCGAGATTTTTAGAAAGAAATGCGTATTAGAAACTACTCAAATTATTTCCAACTAATTTATTTGAAAGAAAGTGCTTCACTTTCTTTTTTCTTTTTATAGAAATACCATTTGGCTTTATTCGCTGCACGCGTAGATTACCATTTTTTATCGTGAATAGAAGCCAGGATATTCAAGTAGCTTATATATCTTCCAGATGAAATTTTTCCCTGTTCTACTGCTTGCTTTACAGCGCAACCTGGTTCTTCAACGTGAATGCAGTTATTAAACCGGCACTCGTTTACTAATTCTTTCATTTCGGGAAAATAATGAGACAGCTCCTCTTTTGCAATATCCATTAGGGCAAATTCACGTAGGCCTGGTGTATCTATAATCCTTCCGCCTTCCGGGAGATTATACATTTCGGCAAAAGTGGTTGTATGTAAACCTTTTCCACTCCAGTTACTCACGTCCTGCGTTTTAAGGACAGCGTCCGGGAGTATGAAGTTTATAAAAGATGACTTCCCCACTCCGGAATGGCCGCTCAGCAATGTAATTTTATCTTTTAAAAGATGGGTGACTTTTTCAAGTCCTTCTTTGGCAAAAATACTTATCGGCAAAACTGTATATCCGATATGCTCGTATTCCTCTTTCAGCTGCTCTAATTGTTCTACCTCTTTCTTTTTATAGAGATCGATTTTGTTGAACACGATGATTGCCGGAATGTGATAAGCTTCAGCCGTGATCAAAAAACGATCGATAAAACCGCGGGATGTTTTCGGATCTCTCAGCGTAGCAAAGAGCAATGCCTGGTCAAGATTGGCAGCAATAATATGATGTTGATGTTTGTTATGTGGTGACTGCCGGGTTATATAATTTTTTCTCGGGTGAATATCATTGACCACAGCATTGGCTTCCTCATTGTTTTCAATTTCAAATTCCACTTCGTCGCCTACCGCAAGCGGATTGGTTGATGTAATATCGGCAATCTTGAATCTGCCTTTGATGCGGGCATTAAACTCTTTACCATCCTTGTTCCTTACCAAATACCAACTGCCTGTAGATTTATAAACACGCCCTACCATAAATTGCAATTTAGGCTAATAGCAGTGACGGAAAATAATTCAAGGAAATTTTCTAAAAACCGTGTAGCGCAATAAGATTTCAATAAGCAGCAATGCTAATGCGGCGAAAATAAAAGGATAAAATTTTTCAGTGGCACGGTGGTATGTGGTAATCTCAACCTTCGATTTCTCAAGGTGGTCTATTTCGTTGTAAATATTTTCAAGACTCTTGTTATCTGTAGCCCTGAAATATTTGCCACCAGTTTCGTCAGCAATATTCTTAAGCAATTTCTCATCAATCGCAACCTTTTCATTTTGCATTACAATGCCCATCGGAGTATTGACGGGAGTTGCAGCAAATCCATCAGTGCCTACGCCAATAGTGTATACTTTTACTTTAAAAGTTTTTGCTATTTCCTTTGCCGTTGCTGGATCTATTAATCCACCGTTATTGATACCATCGGTCAGCAGGATAACGACTTTGCTTTTTGCTTTACTGCTCCTCAGACGATCTACACTTGTAGCAAGCCCTGAGCCTATCGCCGTTCCATCTTCCAGTAAGCCATTTCTAATTTGTTCTATCTGACTTTTCAAAACATAATGATCTGTTGTGAGCGGGCATTGAGTAAAACTTTCTCCCGAAAATATTACGATAGCTATCCTGTCAGTAGTACGATGATCCACAAATTCCTCCGCAACTCTTTTCGCGGCTTCCATCCTGTTAGGTGTAAAATCCTGTGCAGTCATGCTTCCACTCACATCTATACATAGCACGATATCTACGCCTTCTCCTTCAGTTTGTTGCTCATCAAAGCGTGTCTGTGGCCGGGCCAAAGCAATAATAATACAGCTCAGTGAAAGAATTCTTAAAAGAAATGGAAGATTAAAAAGTGCATTTTTCCATGAACCTGATTTGGCTAATCCTCTAATAGTTGATACAGGTATTGCGGCAGTTTGCTTTATTCCGCGGGAAATTTTCCAATAAATAAGTAAAGGAATAATTGCAAATAGTATAAAAAATAATGGCTGGGCAAAAGTGATATCGTCAAAATAATCAACCAGCATTTTGTGTCTTTATATTTAATAGGTTATTTATTTCCTTTATAACATCACGGGTCTGTCTAAGGCATTCTTCACTCTCGCTGGCCGGCGGAATAAACTTTGCAAATTTTACCGCGTTGCTCATTCGCAGGCAATTAGCAAATGCTGACAGCTTTTCTTTTTCAAGACCATATCCATTCAACTCCATAAGAATTTCATCTGATGTCAGGTGAAGTTTATAACTATTTGTTTTTCTTGTAATGTAGCGCTTAAAAATTTCGGTTAAACTTGTATGAAAATCTTTTACCGCTCCCTGCTGGAGTAAATTTTGAGCTTCCAGATCTTTTAAGCCCTTCATCGCTTCATCGTAAGGAGTAAGTTTAGCATCAAATATTTCTGTTGTCTTTTCCTTCTTTCTAAAAACCCGGGTTAGAAAAATTACCAGGAAAATAATAATAAGGATGCCAAGGCCAATGAGCAACCATACCCACCAGGGCGTTTCTTTTTTTACTTCAATAATTCCTTTGATGTCGTGAAAGGTCTTCACACTATCAAGGGGTGAAAAAGATACGTTTACCGGCAAACTATCAGTAAATAACGTGTAGGATGAATCTGCATTCAGCGGCTCTGCTATTAGTTCTAACTGGGGGATAGCGTTTCGGCCCGAATCAAAGCTTGTGAGCGTTAACTCCTGGCTGAACATTATTTGTCCACCTGATACGGTTGAGTCAATTTTGTTTTTGCTCACGATAACAAAATGACCAAAACTATCAGGAATTGAAAACCATGTTAAGCGGTAACTATCATCGGGCATCGAGCTTTCCACCTTGTATTGAAACTGCTCGCCAATTAAGATATTGTTTTTGGTGATGGTAGTCTTTACTATCGGAAGCTGCGCCATCGCATCTTCTGTAATACATATGCACAGCAAAAGAAAAGATAAAAGTCCTCCACATATATAATGATATCTTTTGCTCAAACCTTCGCTTTATTTTCTTCTTAAAAAAAACTGTTGTAAAATCTTTACATAATCTTCATCGGTACGAATGTGAAGCAAATCGGAGCCTGATTTTTTAAAAATGTTTTTGCATTGCGCACTTTGCTGCATAAAGTTCTCCTGGTAATTATGCCTTACCATCGCGTCTGATGTATTGAGCCAACGGGTTTGCCCGCTTTCCAAATCTTGTACTTTTAGCATGCCTATGTCGGGAAGAATAAGGTCCATTTTATCATAAATTTTCAGCCCGATCACATCGTGTCTGCTACCCATAACCCGTAACTTGTCTTCGTATTTTTCATCAATAAAATCACTCATTATAAAAGCAATGCTCTTCTGCCTGTTAGACCTGGAAAAGAAGTTCAATGCCTCGTTAAGGTTCGTGCCTGTGCGTTTGGGCTCGGCTGTTAGCAGCTCTCTTACGATGTATAATGCATGCTGCTTGCCCTGCTTTGGCGGAATATATTTTTCAACCTTATCACTAAAAAAGATAACACCAACTTTATCATTATTATTAATAGCGCTAAAGGTTAATACCGCGCCTATTTCAGTGATCATATCTCTTTTACGCTGGTGAACTGTTCCAAATAATGCACTGGCACTTACGTCTACCAAAAGGATCACAGTCAACTCTCTCTCCTCTTCAAACACCTTGGTAAACGGATGAGAGAAACGAGCACTCACATTCCAGTCGATAAATCGTATGTCATCTCCATGGTAGTATTCACGTACTTCCCGAAAACTCATTCCCTTTCCTTTAAAAGCTGAGTGATATTCCCCGGTAAAAAGATGCGTTGTGATCTTTTTACTAATGATCTCAAGTTCCTTTACCTTTTTTATTATTTCGGCAGTTGTGAGCGTCATGCAGCTGGTAGATAGGTGAAATATATTTGAGTGTTATTTTCTTTTTATTGTAGCGGTGATAAGCTAAGTCCCAAAATGTTGCAAATAGCTCCTTGATTATGGTACATTAACTACTTTCAAAATTTCCATAACGATCATCTCCACATTTACATTTTCTGCTTCGGCTTCGTAGGTGAGCCCAATGCGGTGACGCAACACATCTTTGCAGATATTTCTTACATCTTCAGGAATTACATAACCACGCTTATTAAGATAAGCATATGCTTTGGACGCCAGGGCAAGGTTGATGCTGGCTCTTGGAGATCCACCGAAAGATATAAGAGGCTTCAATTTTGCGAGATTATATTTATCGGGATTCCGGGTTGCAAATACAATATCAATAATGTATTGCTCAACTTTTTCATCCATATACACCTGGCGCACAAGTTCCCTTGCACTCAACACTTCATGGGTGGATACTACTGCGGATAACTGTGGCTGTTGCAAGCCCTGGACATTTTGACGAATAATCGCCTGCTCCTCCGTCTTAGTTGGATAATCAATAATTACTTTGAGCATAAACCGGTCAACCTGCGCCTCTGGTAAAGGATATGTTCCTTCCTGCTCTATGGGGTTTTGAGTTGCCAATACTAAAAAAGGCTCTTCCAATTTATAAGAATGATTCCCAATAGTAACCTGCCTTTCTTGCATTGCCTCAAGCAAGGCACTCTGTACTTTCGCCGGTGCCCTGTTAATTTCATCTGCAAGTATGAAATTCGCGAAAATTGGTCCCTTACGCACCATAAATTCGTTCTTCTGCTGGTTATATATCATCGTGCCAATAACATCAGCTGGCAGCAAGTCCGGGGTGAACTGGATCCTGCTAAACTGGGCATTAATGGTACTTGCAAGGGATCTGATAGAAAGTGTTTTAGCAAGACCGGGTACCCCTTCAAGTAATATATGGCCACTGCTCAGCAGCCCTATCAGTAACCGTTCTACCATGTGATTCTGGCCGACTATTATTTTTCCTATTTCTGCGTGTATCTTTTCAATGAAGGTCGCTGAATGATTAATTTTTTCATTGAGCAGGCGAATATCTTCTGCAGTTTGTAGCATTTTATGGATATGAAAATTTTAAATAAAAACAAGGGCGCAAATTACGAACATCATATAAACAAAAACGATGCTAATAAAATGGGTCGCGAAAAAGAGTGTTAAATTTGACTGTAAAAAATAACTAAAATATGGTAGATGAACAACTCGTAACAGCCAGTAATCAGCTCGAGGGCTATCACGTCACTAAACATCTGGGCATTGTAAGAGGCATAACTGTAAGGTCACGCAGCCTCTTTGGAAATATCGCAGGCGGCTTGCAAACATTGTTCGGTGGCACTATCTCAATATATGTTGACTTATGTGAAAAGACCAGGGTTGAAGCTTACCATCACATGATACAACATGCGAATGAAAAAGGAGCCAACGCTATCATTAACATGCGCTACGATGCAAACGAAGTTATGAACGGCGTTACTGAAGTTTTATGCTACGGTACGGCAGTGCAGGTGGCAAACAATTAGCGGAATGAATTATTAAAAGAAAAAAGGGAACTAAATCCCTTCTTTCTTTACATGAATAATTAATTTTTAGAGGTCCTTCCCTTTTACCCTGAAGGACACTTTGCATATAACCCCATAGGATTTGATCTTTCCCGCATCCACATGCACTTTGAAATCTTTTACAAAAACCGAATCAATATTGCTGACGGTTTTTGAAACTTCCTCAACACAATTTTTAATGGCATCATCAAAACTTTTATCAGATGATGCAATGACTTCAATTACTTTAACGATTTGCATAAAAATATTTTTATAGTTAATTAATAGAAAAGAATATACACCAAAACAAATATAGAAAGACAATCACCATTGACTTTTATTCTATATTTGCAACAGTGTATCAAAAGTTTTACTTGCGACAAAAAGTTTATATACGAAAATTTTACGCAGTTTTTATTCTTGTTGTGTTTGCATTTAGCATTACACCCACCAGAGTATTACATAAAATATTTGCCAATCACAGGGACGTATATGCGAATTCATCGCAAACTCAAAAGTCCCCAAGCCTTTCTGTTTCGGTATTTCACTGCCAGTGCGATAACCTCGTTGTTGAGTCACCATTCACATTATCGGTAGAGCCTATACCAGGCATTGCCAAATCTTTTTTCTCTTCTTATTCAGTAACAAAAAACCAAGCATACTTTCCAGATTTTCATTTCTATTTTGAATTAAGGGGTCCTCCTGCGCTTGCATAATTCCCATTACTTAAGCGGTATCGATCAAAAAAGCTAACCAATAAGATTAGCTATCAAAAAATTCAGGCATTATCAATTCAATTTTAGACATGAAATTCAAATACGCATTTTTATTATTTTGGAGCTCATTATTAATTACACGTGTACCAGCCCAAAAGGGCCAGGAAAGATTTTCTTTTTCCGGCAATATCACAGCAGCCGCAAGCGGGCAACCATTAGCAGGTGCCTCCATATCAATTGCTGATCTTCGCAAAGGAACTGTTGCTAACGCAAATGGCAGTTTCCAAATAAACAACATTCCATCCGGCACATATCTTATTGAGATAAGATTCGTAGGATATAAGTCGGTATTGCAAAACATTCAATTCAATAAGAATATCGGACAAGATTTTTCATTGGAAATAGCTGTTACTGAAGAAAGCGAAATTGTAGTAACTGGAACATCCCAAGCTACTTCCATAAAGCGGAATCCAATACCTATCGTATCCGTTAGCAAACAATATTTGCAGCAAAATCTTAGTACTAATATAATTGATGCCATATCCAAAGTGCCTGGTATAAATGCTGTAACTACAGGACCGAATGTTTCGAAGCCTTTTATAAGGGGGCTTGGCTTCAATCGCATACTTACACTTTACGATGGCGTAAGGCAGGAAGGGCAGCAATGGGGCGATGAACATGGAATAGAAGTGGATCAAAATACAGTTGATAAAGTGGAAGTGGTAAAAGGACCTGCCAGCCTTATTTACGGCTCAGATGCGGTTGCCGGTGTAGTAAACCTATTGCCTCCTAATCCTCCGCCTGATGGAAAAATAACCGGTAATATTTTAAATGAATATCAAACCAATAACCGTCTCATAGAAAATTCTGCAAGCGTTGCCGGAAACAAAAATGGATTTTCCTGGGGAGGAACTTTAACTCATAAGCTTGCCACGAACTATAAAAATAAATATGACGGCAGGGTTTACAATACCGGATTTGCTGAAACAGATGCTTCTGCAATATTTGGTATTTCCAGAAAATGGGGTTACAGTCATTTAGGGCTTTCCTTCTTTGATGACTTGCAGGAAATACCTGATGGAAGCCGCGACTCAGCGACAAGAAAATTTACAAAACAAATAACGGAAGATGATTCATACAGGCCGATTGTAAGCGATGCAGAACTTTCTTCTTACAAGATTAATAAACTGCATCAACATGTTCAACATTATAGAATTTATAGCAGTAATACTTTTTCATTAGGTAGCGGAAGATTGGCTCTAAACCTGGCTTTCCAAAGAAGCCTGCGTCGCGAATTTAGTCATCCTGAAGCAGATGTGCCTGGCCTCTTCCTTCAATTAAACACTTACAGTTATGACTTGAAATATTATTTTCATGAATATAACGGACTAAGTGTAACAGCAGGATTAAATGGGCTATATCAGAATAACCGGGTAAATGACGGAACCGAATTCATTATTCCATCTTATCATCAATTCGACATAGGGCCTTTTCTTTTTATAAAAAAATCGATAGGTAAGCTTGAACTGGCAGGCGGCTTAAGATATGATACACGAAACTATAATAATGATGCGCTGTACACTTCAACTGACCCTGTTACCGGTTTTGATAAACCTGTTTATGGAAATGATACAACAGGTGCTTATAATCCCTTTAGTAAATACACACATACATTCTCTGGAATAAGTGGAAGCGCAGGATTATCATATAGACTCAACAATGCTTTTAGTCTCAAGGCCAATATTGGAAGGGGGTTCCGTGCTCCAAATATTTCTGAGATCTCCTCAAATGGTGTGCACCCTGGCACAAACGCTTACCAGATAGGGAATGTAAGTTTCAAACCGGAGTTCAATCTGCAGGAAGACCTTGGCGTAACCTATAATTCGAAACATGTAACCATCCGTGCCGAAGTATTTAATAATGATATTCAAAATTATATCTACAATCAAAAATTGATTGGAAGCAACGTAGCGGATTCGGTAATAGTATCGGGTAACCAAACTTTTAAATTCCATGCAGCAAAGGCAAATTTATATGGGGGAGAATTTTCCATTGACATTCATCCTCACCCTTTGGATTGGCTGCATTTTGAAAACTCACTTTCAATGGTATATGCTGTAAATAAAGGAATTCAAGGCCAGCCCAAATTGTCTGATAGCGCAAAATATTTGCCTTTCATTCCTCCTCTTCATACTTTTTCGGAGTTAAGAGCCAGCGTAAAAAAAATTGGAAACCACCTGGCAAATGGGTTTGTAAAAGTGCAAATGGAATATTACGCAAAACAAAACCGGGTATATCTCGAAAATGATACTGAAACACCGACCCCCGGATATCAATTATTTAATGCAGGAGTTGGAACTGACCTGGTAAATAAAAAAGGGAACACGGTTTTAACTTTCAATATCATCGCAGATAATGTTTTTAATGTCGCTTACCAGTCTCACCTCAACAGGCTAAAATATTTTGAAGATTATCCCGGAAATTTTACCGGCCATGATGGTATTTATAATATGGGTAGCAATGTAAGTTTCAAAGTAAATGTTCCTTTAAATTTTTAACTGATGAAAAGTAAAATCATTTTGAGGAAAGACTATGTGAAGGAATGTTTAGTTGCAAAAATGGATTCTAATAAAGACTTTAATATGATTCTATCGTTCAAAATTAAGTTGAATTTTATTTCCTCATATTACCGGAATATACTGGTGGCTCTTACAATTTTAAACTTCTCACTCAGAAACTTCAACATGAAAGCATTAATTATTTTAAAAAATTACCTAAATAAATTATTATACATTAGCAACTGTGTTTCAAAAAAAATAATGATTAGATTATTTATTTTTTTAGTTCCGGTATTACTACTAAGCTTACGGTCATTTTCACAAGTTCCGGCGGATAGCACAGTTGCTGATTCCGCCCTGCTCAAACAAATTGAACAGCAGATGGCTACTACTGATCAACAACCTGCCCCGCAAACGACACGTTCTGCTATTTCGGCAAACCCAGATATTGGCGTAGTTGCAGATTTCAGATCTTCTTACATAAGCAGGGGTAAAAAAAACCTGGATGCTTATCTCAATGAAACTGAAGTATCTTTTCAATCTATTGTTGATCCTTATATAAGGGCAGATTTTTTTCTTTCTTTATCACGAGACCCTATTACACACAAGTATGGTATTGAAGTAGAGGAAGGCTATCTTACAACGCTGTCGCTTCCCGCAAAACTTCAATTGAAAGTTGGAAAATTCCGGCAGGCAGTTGGCCGTATAAATCCTGTTCATCCCCATGCACTTCCTTTTATTGATTTGCCTGCTGCCTATGTGAATTACTTTGGCGAAGAAGGACTCAATGATGAGGGCGCTTCATTAAGCTGGTTAACTCCAACAAAATCCTTTTACCAGGAACTTGTTTTTCAGGCAACCGCTGCGGCTTCCGAATCACCAAGCTTCTATAGGGGCGACAACAACCATTTTATTTATTTAGGCCATCTAAAAAACTTTTTTACACTCAGTGATAATGCAACTCTCGAGTTTGGACTTACTGGTATAACCGGGCCTAATGACTCTTCGAAAAATACGAACATTGGTGCTGTAGACCTAACGTATAAATGGAAGCCCGTTCAAATGAACACCTACAAATCATTTACATGGCAGAGCGAATTTTTTTATAGTAATGCGAATTATTCATCGGCAAATGCACATAATTCCTTTGGGCTCTATTCCTTTGTAGAAGACCAGGTCGCTAAAAGGTGGTTCCTGACGGGTCGCTACGATTATGCAGAAAGACCTTATAATAACAGCGTTAAAGAACAAGCATATTCAGTTACTGCAGGCTGGTACGCTACTGAATTTCAAAAGATAGAAATAGAAGGAAAGCACACAAGTATAAATGTTGAACCAAATTATAACCAGGCCTGGCTCCGATGGATTTTTGTAATTGGTGCCCACGGAGCTCATCAATATTAATTAAGAAACTATATTTATTAAAAAAGTAAAATAAAATCATGAAATTAAAATCAATTGTATTTGCTTGTTGTTTGTTAAATATGTTTTGCGTAGTCAGGGCAGGTACTATTAAGGTAGTTACTACTACTACTGATATGAAAAGTATAACCGAAATGATAGGTGGAAATAAAGTATCTGTTTCATCAATCGCAACAGGTTATCAAAATCCTCACTTTGTAGATCCCAAGCCTAGTTACATCATCAGCTTATCCAATGCAAATATGTTTGTCACAGTCGGCCTTGATCTTGAAACCGGCTGGTCACCTCAATTACTTGCCAGCTCCAGGAATTCAAAAATTCAAAAAGGCTCACCAGGGTACGTGGATGCATCTGAAGGTGTGGGCTTATTGCAAGTGCCATCTTCTTCTAACAGGGGTGAAGGCGATATTCATATCTATGGTAATCCCCATTATTGGCTGGATCCATTGAATGGAAAAGTAATTGGAAGAAATATTGCGAATGGACTGGAAAGATTAGATCCTGCCAACAAAGCATTTTACGAATCAAATCTTTTTACGTTCTTCGGTACAATAGATAAAAAAATGATCGAATGGCAGGCGAAGATGGTGCCATATAAAGGATCAAAAATTATTGCTTATCACAATGAGTGGGTATATTTTGAAAGAAGATTTGGTTTACAGATAGTTGATTTTATGGAGCCGAAGCCAGGCATTCCACCTTCACCTTCACAACTGGTTAAAGTAATTAATGAAGTAAAATCGAACAATATAAAAGTAATTGTTTCCTCTCCATATTTCACTACTTCCTCTTCGGATGTGGTTGCAAAACAAACCGGAGTTAAAGAATTAACGTTGGCAACTTCTACAGGCGCCTTCCCTGAAGTAAAAAATTATTTTGATTTGTTTGATTACGACATTGAAAAGATAACGGCAACATTAAAATAAATTCATAATTTTTTATAAACTATAGCAATTATGTTTGAAATGTTTCAATTACCCTTTATTGTGCAGGCTTTCACAGCGGCATTAATCACGGGAATTTTACTATCATACCTGGGAGTACATGTGGTGGGCCGGGGAATCGTTTTTGTTGATCTTGCATTGGGGCAGATATCTTCCTTAGGAGTTGCCTTTGCTGCATTTATTGGCACAGGACTTACTTCTATTCCTTTAATATTTACATTGACCGGAGCATTATTAATGTCATTCATAAATATTCGGGATAAGCGTTTGAAGCAGGAGGCAATCATCGGAATTTTGTATGCTTTTTCATCTGCGTTAACGGTGTTATTTATATCAAAAACCGCTCATGGCGACTCAGACATACAGGAAGTTTTATTCGGAAATATTTTATCAGTTAGCTGGGAACAGATCAAATTGGTAAGCATTGTTTTTGGTCTAATTTTATTAGTGCAGGTCGTATTTTTTAAGAAATTCTTTGAACTTACAGAATCATTTGAGAATGGTGTAAATCATCTTGTAGGGATTTTCAATATTTGGAATTTTATTTTTTATATTTCTATCGGGCTTGCGATTGTTTTCGCCGTGAAGATAAATGGCGTGATTCCTGTTTTTTCTTATTTAATTATTCCGGCCGTTTGCGCTATTATGATTACAAAAAATAAGACCGGTGTATTACTCATTTCTTTATTGCTTAGTATTGTCGGAAGTTTTTTTGGACTGAATTTTTCATTTCACTATGATTTCCCTGCGGGATCATCAATTGTTGTTGTACTTGGTGGCATTTTCTTTTTAACTTCTATATATAAAATACTCAGTGGGATTGGGAAGAAAAGTGTTGAAAGACATCCTGCTTAGCAGGAAGAGCATTAAGAATCATTGGTCAAAAACAATTGTATCTTCTGTTTCATAGTTCTCATTATATTTTACAAAAAACAAAAGATAAACTACTCTGCTAAAGCGCATAAGCCACGGCTGAATAACAACTAGTAAAATTGAATTGAAAATAAGCCATCCAAAAATTCTATTATCCTCAGTGGATATGCCTATTATTATCCACCATGCAATAAAAGTAAATCCCGAAATAGCTACAGCCAACCCATAACTTACATAACCGGTGCCATACCAAAACCCCGGCTCCAGATCAAATTTCTGGCGACAAACGGGGCAATGATCATACATGTCAAGTATAAATGAAAGCTTAAGTTTTTTGTACGGATTTGGATGCTTGAACATATCACCCCTTCTACACCTGGGGCATCGCATTGTTGAAACGCTCCATAGAAAATTTGGCTTAGGCTTACTTTGAAGCTTTGTCATAATACGAAGGTATTAAAACCGTGATGGTTGAAAAAAAACCCATCAAGACAGCTAATGGAGATAGTTAGTTTAGTGAAGGCTGCTGTGCTGCTGCCATTTTTTTCCTTTCCCCGATCTGTTGGCGCCACATTGCATAATATAATCCCATTTGCGAAATTAATTCTTCGTGCGTGCCTGTCTCAATTACATCTCCTTTTTCCAAAACATATATTTTATCAGCATGCATGATAGTACTTAGCCTGTGTGCAATCAAAATTGTTATCTGATTCTTCTTGGAAGAAACATCTTTAATGGTATTAGTAATTTCTTCCTCCGTTAAAGAATCAAGCGATGAGGTGGCTTCATCAAAGATTAACAGGTGCGGATGCCGTAGTAACGCTCTCGCAATTGATAAACGCTGTTTTTCACCACCTGAAACCTTTACACCTCCTTCCCCAATTACGGTCTCAAGGCCTTTGTCAGCTCTTGCAAGTATGGTATTGCACGCAGCTTTTTTTAACGCATCTAAAATTTCTTCATCGGTTGCCTGGGGATTTACGAAGAGCAAATTTTCTTTTATGGTTCCGGCAAACAACTGGGTATCCTGGGTTACAAAACCGATTTGCGTTCTCAATACATCGAAGTCAATATCTTCACGATCGATATTATTATACCTGATAGTACCCTGTTGGGGAATATATAAGCCTACTAAAAGTTTTACGAGCGTGGTTTTGCCGGAACCTGACGGCCCAACAAAAGCAATAGTTTCTCCTTTCTTGACGTCAAAGTTTATATTGTTTAAAGCGGGTTGTTGTGCCGACTGGTGCTTAAATTTTACGTTACTGAATTCGAGTTCTTCTATGCCCCGAATCATTTCCGGTTTAGCAGGCTTCTGCTCTGGCGATTTCGACATCAGGTTGTGAAAATTATTTAGAGAAGCTTCCGCTTCACGATAAGAAATAATGATATTTCCTATTTCCTGCATAGGAGCAAAGAGAAAAAAACTATAAAATACCAGAGAAAGATAATTTCCCGGAGAAATAGCGTCTTTGAATATTAGCCATAGCAAAGTAAAAGTTATGATCTGTTGCAAAAAGTTAACCATGGTGCCTTGTATGAAACTAATGGTTCTGATGCTTTTTACTTTCCGCAACTCAAGCTTTAATATTTTAAAAGTGTTATTATTGAGCCTGGTTACTTCCTGGTTAGTTAATCCCAGGCTTTTTACTAATTCGATATTTCTCAACGACTCAGTTGTTGAACCGGCCAACGCATTAGTTTCGCCCACGATATTCTTTTGAATAGCCTTTATTCTTCTGCTAAGCAAACTGGTTACAACAGCTATCAAAACGATACCAATAGTGTAAACCGGCATAATCACCCAATGCAACCTGAATGCGTAAATAGAAATAAAAACAATGCTCACGATAATTACGAAAAAGACGTTGATAAAATTGGTAATGAATTTTTCGGTATCCGATCTTACTTTGGTAAGAATAGATAATGTTTCCCCACTGCGTTGATCTTCAAAATCCTGGTAGGGCAATCGCATGCTATGTTTTAAACCATCCGTAAATATTGTTGCACCAAATTTCTGGATAAGCACATTGGAGAAATAATCCTGGAATGCCTTAGCAATGCGGCTTACCATAGCAGTACCAATCAATAAGAGCAGAAAATATATCAGGCCATGATATTGACCGCCGCCGAAGAAAAATTGATGTTCAGTCCTTGGGGTTTTGTTGGGGAAAATATGTGGATGATTGACAAATAAGTCAAGGATTTTTCCAGCGATTGCAGGAGAAAATAATGAAAATACCTGGTTTACAGCCGCCAGAAAAAGTGCCAGGCCGACAAGCCATTTGTATGGCTTGATGTACGATATTAATAATTTCATGCGGCAAATTTAGATAACAACTTCTGGAAACTTGAAGTCTTTGATTGAAGAGTACAGTTAAGTTATTATAAAACCGGTAGCAGATTAACTTTCCGGTGGCCTTTTTTTATCCCGCCCACCCTTCCCTGTCAAGGCTCCTGTATTGAATTGCCTCGGCCAGGTGTTCAGGTTTTATATCGTCGCTTGCGGCAAGATCTGCAATTGTTCTGCTTACTTTTAATATCCGATCATAGGCACGGGCAGAAAGGTTTAGCCGTTCCATAGCGATCTTTAAGAGATTGGAACCTACTTGCGTTATCACACATATTTCCTTTAGCATTTTGCTGCTCATCTGCGCATTCGTATATACACCCGGGCTATCTTTAAAACGCTCTGCCTGCTTTTCCGTCGCTTTTATGACCCGTTGCCTTATACTTTCACTTTTTTCAAAATTTTGAGTTGATGATAATTCGGTGAATGCAACAGGTGTTACTTCCACATGCAAATCAATCCTGTCCAATAACGGCCCTGAAATTTTATTCAGGTATTTTTGAACAGCTCCGGGCGGGCAGGTACATTCCTTTTCAGGATGATTGTAATAGCCGCACGGGCAGGGATTCATTGATGCAATAAGCATGAAGCTTGCAGGAAATTCCAATGCAACTTTCGCCCTGGAAATAATAATCTTTCTTTCCTCCATCGGCTGTCTCATTACTTCCAGAACTGTTCTCTTAAATTCCGGTAATTCATCTAAAAATAAAACTCCGTTATGTGCCAATGAAATTTCTCCCGGTTGCGGAATACCTCCGCCGCCAACTAATCCTGCATCAGAAATGGTATGGTGCGGAGAGCGAAATGGACGCCTGGAAATGAGGGTTGAATTTTCGGGAAGTTTACCTGCCACACTATGAATTTTGGTAGTTTCCAATGCTTCCAATAATGTAAGCGGCGGCAAAATAGTAGGTAAACGTTTTGCCAACATAGTTTTACCGGCGCCAGGAGGGCCAATTAAAATTGCGTTGTGGCCTCCCGCTGCTGCAATTTCCAAAGCCCGCTTAATATTTTCCTGTCCTTTCACATCACAAAAATCAATCTCAAAATCGCTCTGGGCATTCGCAAACTCTTCACGTGTATTTACAATAGTTGGCTTTATTGAATTCTCATCAATAAAGAAATCAATCACATCATTTATATGGCTTACTCCATATACATTCAGGTTATTGACCATTGCAGCTTCCCTGGCATTTTCTTTTGGAAGAATAAGACCTTTGAATTTTTCCTTCCGTGCCTGTATCGCAATAGGAAGCGCGCCTTTTATAGGCCTAACGGTACCGTCTAAGCTAAGTTCGCCCATGATGACATAGTCGGTAAGCTTTTCAGGGTTTTCAAGCTGCTCACTTGCGCCTAAAGTTCCCATAGCTATTGGCAGGTCGAATGCGGTACCACTTTTCTTAATATCGGCAGGAGCTAAATTGACAACGACTTTTGTACGCGGGAAATGGTATCCATTGGCTTTAATAGCGCTTTCCATACGCTCCAGGCTTTCCTTTACAGCATTGTCAGCGAGCCCAACAATAGAGGTAAATTTGCCGCTGCTCACATTCACTTCCACAGTAATTGTAATAGCCTCTACCCCATAAACAGCACTACCAAACGTTTTGACTAACATGAGAATTGAAATTAGCCAAAAAATTATAGATTAAGTATGAATTGACACAGGCAATAGGTGCGCACTTAAGAGCTTTATAATTTGTCCAGCAACTCAAGCACTTTTTCTCTTTTTAAAATTAAATATCCTAGCCTGTCATTGCTTATGCCATCTTTAAGATTGTAATTGAATATTAGTTGGTCATCTTTTATGTCTGTCTCAAAATATTTAAAATCAATATTTGGATAATTTCTTAGCTCTTCTCCTATTTCATACAAATGTGTAGTTAAAATAAAAAGCGTACTTTTTATCTTAATAAGACCTTCTATAACCACAGTGCTGCATTTCATGGCATCTTTTATATTGGTTCCTTTAAATAATTCGTCAATTAGGATCAGCCATTTTCTGCCATCATTTATTTTAATAATAGTTTTTTTTATTCTTTGCACTTCATTATAAAAATAACTTTCACCCTTTGAAATATTGTCAACAACATTTATGTTGCTTAGCAGGCCGTCGAAAAGCGAAAGATGCATTGACTTTACCGGAACACCCATGCCGGTATGAGCTAAGAAAACTGCCGCGCCTACCGCTTTGATAAATGTGCTTTTACCAGCCATATTTGCCCCCGTTAAAAAAATAAAATTATTTTTTTGATTAAGCTCGATGTTATATGCCACTGGAGAAGGCAGTAAAAGGTGGTATAAGCCTCCTGCCTTTAATTGAGGTTCTTCTGAATCAAAAAACTCGGGAAATACAAGGCCATATTCTTTCACGGCCATCGCCATTCCATACCATGCATCCAGTTGGAAATAGAGTTCAATAATTTCGAGAAAATTTTGCTTATAATGATATCTTATAAAGTTCGCAAAGCCCAGCATCTCTGCCATTGAAAGATCACTGTATTTTTTTTTTGATAAAATTTGATTAAGCTGAACCTTATCCATCCGCAACTTTATTTTTTCCAAAACGATCATCAAAGTATGCGGCGCATCTGTATTTAAAAAATTATCAAGTATTTTTTGCATCCCTTTCAGAAAATCAAATGCATGGCCTGTTGAATATTTTACGAGGGAGAAATCCGGTGCATGAAATATTTTATACAAGTATGCGGATGATGTAGTAGGCCGGTCTGGTATTCTATCAACAATACTTTCATAAAATTTATGTACCATCAATACAGAGCCATTACTGATTGTGATTGGCCATGTATCTTCTTTATCAATCAGCAATTGAAGGGTCTTTTGCACGTTCCGAATAGACGTAATATCAGTAAGTGACTTACTGAAAATATCTTTGAGTCTTTCCCGTCCTCCTATTGTCCTGGTGAAATTGAGTTTATGAAAAATTGAAAATTCTTCTTCCTGTTCAAAAACTGAAAGATCATTTAATGTGGTTTTATCAGTCTCCATTATAGCTCAGGGATTTTTTCCTTTAAGTTAATTTAAGAATTGAATACAAGTCTTTGCCCCTTATTTGATTCATCCCACCCACCATTTCCATAATCTTTATCGCGGCTATAAACACAATTACCATTTACAAAAGTATAATCAATAGATGCCGGGAATGTATACCCTTCCATCGGACTCCAGCCGCATTTATATAAAATATTGTCCTTATTTACGATATTCTTTTCATTGAGGTCTGCAATTACAACATCTGCAAAGTAGCCTTCGCGTATGTATCCCCTTTCGCTGATATTAAAACAGTCAGCCACAGCATGGCTCATTTTTTCCGCAATTTTTTCAAGAGATATTTTGCCTTCTCTCGAATAAGCAAGCATTAATTGAAGCGAATGCTGTACAAGCGGTAAGCCTGAAAGAGCATGCTCGTAAGGACCTTTCTTTTCCTCTAATGTATGCGGCGCATGATCAGTCGCAATTACATCAAGACGATTATCGAGCAACGCTTCCCAAAGAGCGGACTTATTATTTGAAGATTTAATAGCAGGATTGCATTTTATCAAATAACCAAGGTGCCCGTAATCCTCAGCGGTAAAGTGAAGGTGATGCACACAAACTTCAGCTGTAATTCTTTTTTGCGAAAGAGGAATTTCATTTGAAAATAGTTCGAGCTCTTTTTCTGTTGAAATATGCAAAATGTGTAGCCGGCTATTATATTTCTTCGCCAGGGTAACTGCGAGTGAAGAAGATTTATAACAGGCATTTTCGTCCCGGATCAAGGGATGGTCGCTCGCAGAAAGATCATGCTTTGCAGCTTTGATGCTGCTGTAATTTTCTTTTATTATTTGTTCATCTTCGCAATGTGTGGCTATTAACAGCTCTGTGTCTTTGAATATTCGGTTCAACGAATTTTCATCATCAACCAGCATATTGCCTGTGCTGGACCCCATAAATATTTTTACTCCGCATACTTCCTTTTTTCTTGTATTCATTTTTAAAACTTCCTCTGCATTATCATTACTCGTGCCCATAAAAAATGAATAATTAGCCAGCGAAGTCTTTGAAGCGATTGAATACTTTTCTTCAAGCAGTTTTTCCGTCAGAGCATTGGGAATGGTATTTGGCATTTCCATAAACGATGTAACACCACCGGCTACTGCAGCCTTACTTTCAGTATAAATCGTTGCCTTGTGTATAAGCCCAGGCTCACGAAAATGTACCTGGTCATCAATTACGCCGGGAAAAAGATGCTTCCCCTTACCATTTATTTCAGTGACTTTTTCCTTAATATTTAAGCCGCTTCCGATCCTTTCTATTCGTCCGTTTTTTAAGTAAATATCTTTTTCATCTATTTTATTTTCGTTGACTATGGAAATCTCTTTTAGAAGATAATTTTGCATATCTTGAAATTAATTAATTAAGACCCAAAACCCAATGCAAATTTTAAAACGCCTTGCGATACTGCTTGTAGTCATTTCCCCGGTTATCACCTTTGCACAAACGACTTATCTTCCCGAAGGCTCAAAAGAATACCAGTTTATTGACAGGCTTGAGATCAAGCAAGGCAACTTTTCTGATCTCAATTACTCGACTATTAAACCATATAGCAGGAAGGCCATAGTGGCTGAAGTCGAAAGTATAGACAGTGCTACTATGGGCTACTCAAATTCTCTTACCGGCAATGACGGCAGTAAATGGGCGGGACTTAATTTAAGCAAGGTTGACAAATACAATATCCATAGTATCCTTATGAATAGCCCGGAATGGGTCACTGGTCCGAATGAAAGCTTTTTGAGTAAAAAACCAATTCTCAACGCTTTTTATAATACTAAACCAAATCTTCTTGAAGTAAATGTAAAAGACTTTTTTCTTGCAGTAAACCCGGTTCTATCATTTCAGTACAGCAACGAATCTTCTAATAATGAAACCATTTTCTACAACAAGCGTGGTATAACTGCCCGTGGACTTATTGCCAACCGGATTGGATTTTCCACCACCATTACAGACAACCAGGAAAGAGGCCCTTCATTTTTCCAAAACAGGGTAAATAAATTTCGAGCGGTGCCAGGTGTTGGCTTTTACAAAGATTTTAAAACAACTGCTTTCGATTATTTTGATGCAAGAGGTTATATCACATTCAGTGCCACCAAGTATATAGATATTCAATTTGGTTATGATAAAAACTTTCTCGGCAACGGCTACAGAAGTCTTTTTTTAAGCGATTTTGGCGACAGCTATTTATTTCTGAAGCTTAATACAAGGATATGGAAATTCAACTATGAAAATATTTTCATGGAGCTGATGCCGCAGTTTATAAAGACTGGTGATGACCTGCTTGACAGGAAATACGCAGCCATGCATCATTTAAGTATGAACATTACCAAATGGCTCAATGTTGGCTTGTTCGAAGGAGTCGTATTCGGAAGAAAGAACAGATTTGATTTTGAATATCTCAACCCAATCATTTTTCTCAGGCACATAGAGGGCACTGTCGGCAGTCCTGATAATGCCGTTGCGGGAATTGATTTCAAAACAAATTTTGCACATCACTTCCAGATATATGGACAACTGCTGCTGGATGAATTTATCTTTAATGAAATAACTGCCAATAATGGCTATTGGGCTAATAAGTTTGCTTATCAACTGGGTGGAAAATATGTAGATGCGTTCAATTTGAAAAATCTCGACGTGCAGTTTGAGATCAATAGAACAAGGCCTTTTACTTATTCTCATAACGATTCGGTTGCCAATTACACACACTACAATCAACCACTGGCTCACCCCCTCGGTGCAAATTTCCAGGAATTTGTTGGAGTACTTAGGTACCAACCAGCTCCAAAATGGTACATCAATGCAAGAGGCATTTATTACTCCCAGGGCCTTGATTCTTTAGGTCAGAATTATGGAAGTAATCCTTTTGAACTTTACACTACCCGCCCTAAGGATTATGGCTTCGATGTAGGAAGCGGTGATAAAGTAAAAGTGTTCAATGCGTCATTTGCTCTTGCATACGAACTGAAAGAAAATCTTTTTATTGAAGGTTCCTACTTGTACCGAAAGTATACCGGCATTGAAAACAGAAATATGTTCAGTATTGGTATAAGATGGAATGCTGCGAGAAGAGAATATGATTATTAAACACCCCACTGTCCCCCGAAGGGGGAACTCAGATCATAACCTTTTTACTTGCATTAGATACTCTTTTAAAAGAAAAGGTTCATTTTGTTTTTTCATTTAAAAAAAGTTGCAACCCATTCCCTTCTCCATAGGAATCTCTGTACGGGAAAGGAGTTTAGTAGAGAATTTCAGGTATATGGGGATGATTATTACTCTACTGTTAGGGAAAAGGTGATCATTTTTGAATTGATCTTATCGATGACATTGGAGTAACGCAGGTCAGGGTCCCTTGCATGCAGATTGGTAAGCCCGCTGCTTAATTTTAATTCAGGAGAAAGCACAAAGTAAGGAAAGTAAATATGAAAGCCCATACCAACTTCAAGGCTAAAATCGGAGCGTTTTAATTTAATCAGATCTTCTGCCTTCCTTGCGCCCGCATTGCTTGCAAGGTCGTAATCAAATTTGACACCGCCTATCGTGTATACTTTAAAATTTCGTATCCTATCGCTACTAAATTTTATATGTACCGGAAAACTCAAGGTAATGGATTGCACCTTTTTGGTCACCATCGTATCCGGCGTATAATTCTCTGTATACAAAAACGCTTTTTCAGAAAAAGTAAGGTCGAGTGGATGCAATCTTAAATCAAAGTGATCGCCCATGCGAATATTAACAAGCCATGCAAGATTAATACCAGTACTGTTGATACTCTCCACGTCCGTAATGGTATCACGCTCCAGAAAAACCTGGTCGTGAGTAAATGAAAAGTGGGATTTATTGTACCCAAGATTGATACCGAAGTGGTAAGGCTTATCATCATGCTCTTCCTGGTTAGCTACAAACTCTACCTGTG
>JBDTVF010000013.1:0-26331 GCA_040007325.1 Ginsengibacter sp.
CCATAAATGAATTGCCGCCCGTAAGCCCACTCGCCATTACTTTCATAGCTCTTACGAGCGCTGAGGTTTTCCAATCACCTTCACCTGCAAAACCATACCCATCAGCCATAAGGCGTTGTGCCGCGATACCGGGCAATTGTGCCATACCATGCAAATCTTCAAACGTATCAGTAAAACCCTTAAAATTTCCTTGCTCTAAAAAGCCTTTAAGCCCCAATTCTATCTTAGCTGCCTCTCTCAGAGAATCGGCACTTTTACCATCTTTCTTTAAAGCAGTGGCAAGAACATATTGATCATTATAATCTTTAATAAGGCTGTCAATTTGCTTATCGCTTACAGCATTGATTGTATTTACAAGGTCACCGACTCCGTGCGTATTCACCGAATAACCAAATTTCATTTGTGCCTCCACTTTATCACCTTCGGTTACTGCAACCTGTCGCATATTATCGCCGAAGCGAACAAATTTTGCACCCTGCCAGTCATGCCATGCAGCAGCGGCACGTGCCCATGCATTTATCTTCTGCAGTACCTGATCATTCTGCCAATGGCCTGCAATAACTTTGCGTCGTGTACGCATACGCGTCATCATAAATCCAAACTCCCTGTCTCCATGAGCACTTTGATTAAGATTCATAAAATCCATATCAATGTCGCTCCAGGGAATATCACGGTTGAACTGGGTATGCAGGTGGCATAAAGGCTTTTGAAGAATTTTAAGACCACCGATCCACATTTTTGCGGGAGAAAAAGTATGCATCCAGGCGATAAGACCAATACAATTTTCCGAGGTATTCGCGTTCTGGCATAACGCAAAAATTTCTTCTTCGCTTTTAACTGTTGGTTTGAATAGAACACTAACGGGGATATCCTTGCTATCATTAAAGAACTTTGCGATTGCTTGCGAATGTTCGGCTACCTGCTTCAGCGTTTCTTCGCCATACAAGTGCTGGCTTCCCGTAACAAACCAAACTTCCAGCTTTTTTAGATCAATCATCATATCAATTTTGTTCGTGTTGGTTTAAAAAAATTTATTTGAAATAATGACTACTATACTCCGTGCATGTAATAAAAACGGTTCAACTTAAATAGTTGTACATGCTATTCGTTTGAAACCAAATCGATATCTTTTATCTTTTCCGGAAACCACATCATCATTTCGCCTTTGCCCCTGTTCGCCCATGCATAATAGGGAATCGCCGTAAATTTTTGTTTTTCAGTATGTACATTTTCTCCATTGCTATCAACCAATACAGCAGGCACTTCCGCGTCAATTACTTCAACACCGTTCAATAAAGACGCATCATATTTTGTATTAAATAAAGTACCCTGTGGCAATACAATATTAGACGCCTTATTATTATTATCAACCCACTCTGCGCAATACATGATCGGGCCACGTTGTAAGGCAACTTTTCCAATATCATTTTTTACAAGCGGATTCGCCATTACTCTTCTCACTTCCATTGGCAATTCCATTTCAACAACATCATTTTTTTTCCACCTCTTCTTTATGGCAGCATACCCATTCTCCATATCATAAACTACCGGCTGGCCATTCACTTTAATAATTACTTTTAGAGATGATGTTTTTTCGAATGAATATAAATCAGAAGGCATCGCTTCGTTTTGTGCCCAGCCGGGAATGCGAAGCATAAGCGAAAAAGTTGCCGATTTTTTTGGGTTAATAAAAAATTTAAGATCGCCATCCCATGGATAATTATTTTGCTGCACAATTGCTACCTCTTGACCTGCTACGCTTAAACTTGCATTACCACTAATAAATAAGTTGGCAAATATCTTATCGTCTTTTTGAGCATAAATATAACCCGGCACTGATGGCAGTAATCGTACTACATTAGTCGGGCAGCAGGAACATGGAAACCAGCCTGAGCGTTCTCCTTCCATGTCTGCGTGGATAAAACTGTTTTTTATCTGCATGGCATTGGTATAGAAAAATGATTTTCCATCCAGGCCAATACCGGAGATAAAGCCATTGTATAAAATCTTCTCCATTACATCAACGTACTTTGAATCACCATGCAATAAAAACATGCGCTGGTTCCAAAATACATTTGCTATAGCGGCGCAGGTTTCATTGTAAGCAGTCGTATTGGGCAACTCATAATTTTCTCCATAGCGCTCGCCGTCACCAATAGCACCGGCTCCGCCTTGAACATACATTTTTTTACCAACCACATTTGCCCAAATGCTATCGACCGCATTAAGCAATTGTTTATCTCCTGTAAGCGCAGCGATATCCGCCACACCGGAGTAGAGATAACCTGCACGCACCGCATGTCCGATTGCTTCCCGCTGTTCAACAACAGGTTTATCATCCTGCCAGTATTTACCATTTTTCCATTCATCCCTGCTTGTAGAATCATAACCATTATAATGCCCGCGGTATTCTATAAAATCTTTTGCCGTTGCCAGGTATTCAGGCTTGCCGGCGATGCGGTATAATCTTACCAAACCCATCTCAACTATTTCATGACCGGGAGCTACATGTCTTTTCCCCGGTCCAAAAACAGAGCAAACGAGGTCAGCATTTTTAAGCGCGATATCTAAAAGATTTCTCTTTCCTGTGGAAACATAATGTGCAGCGGCAGCCTCATACAAATGGCCTGCATTATATAATTCATGGCTTAGTTCACGTTCTTTTTCCCAACGCACTTTACCAACCCAGGAGCCTACATGCAGAGGATCAATTGTTCTCGCAGTATATAAATAACCATCCGGCTCCTGCGCTTTACCAACGATAGCAATTAAAGAGTCAATATATTTTTCAAGCTTCGCATCGGGAAATAAACTTAATGAATAGGAGGCGCCTTCAATAGTTTTATAAATATCAGTATCATCAAAAGGATATATAGTGCAAAACTTTCCGGAATGCTCTGCGGCCATGACAAAATTCTTTACCCGCCCCGTTTTTTCACAACGCTCAAATGATGCGGGGATGGTAACTGTGGCATTCAATTTTATGCGTGGCAGCCAAAAGTTATCGGTAAGCTTCACCTTGTTAAATGGCAATGCCACAAAGGGATAATCTTTTTGCTGTGCAAAAGAAGTAGCACAGGAAAAAGAGAAAAGCACCAGGAGTATTTTTTTCATATTAACAGGATGATCGCGTGAATAATTTCACAGGCTTATTGACCATAGTAACTATCGGCGCCATGTTTACGTTCGTAATGTTTTTTAATCAAAGCATCTTTCAACCGCAATGCATTTGCATTGATAGATTGCGTGAGGTAAGCCATCTTTGCAATGTTTTCGAGAACGGCACTATTGTAGACCGCTTTCTCAGCAGATTTACCCCAGGTAAATGGCGCATGATTACCTACCAATATCATTTCCACTTCTTCATAACTTAAATTCTTTTCCTTAAAACAATTGATAACCTGGAAACCTGTTTCATGTTCATAATCGCCCTCTATCATTTCATCCGCCATTGGTGGCGCACATGGAATATCAACCGTATTATGATCTGCATGCGTTGTTCCGAAAATCGGTATATCAAGTTGTGCCTGCGCCCACGCGGTTGCATAAGTAGAATGCGTGTGTGCTATCCCGCCAATGTTGTTCCATGTCTTGTATAGCAACGCATGTGTTTTTGTATCTGAGGACGGTCGTAAATTGCCTTCAACAGTTTTACCATCGAAATCTACAATTACCATTTTTGCCGGAGTTAATTCTTCGTAAGGCACACCGCTCGGCTTTATGGCAAATACACCTGATGTACGATTTGCTGCACTTACATTGCCAAATGTAAAAAGCACGAGTCCCAATTTGGGAAGTTGCATATTTGCGTGATAGGCCTCTTCTTTTAGATCGTCGTGCATTAAGAAAAGTTAATGAAGAATGAAAAAATGAAAAATGAGTAATTCATAGATCCTTATTTCTTTATTTGCTTCGCTGTCATTTCGAATTCAATACAGTGTCCTAATTGTTGATACTTTAAATACCTTTTCTTATAAATCGGTACCATTTCTTTACGTGGAAAATATTCTTTATCGAAGCCTTGTCCCATGGCATGCATAGCATCTTCAACTGAATCATACAGCCCTGCCGCGGTAGCCGCAAACATGGCTGCACCTGCTGCACAGGTCTGTTCAGACTTATGTATACGTATCGGCATATCCATTACATCAGCCATCGTTTGCATGATATAAGCAGACTTGCGGGCAACACCGCCAAGCCCAATTAAACCTTTAACCGGCACGCCTTGCTGGTTAAACTTTTCAACAATCGCTTTCGCCCCAAAGCAAGTGGCTTCGACCAGCGATTTAAAAATTCGGGGTGCATCGGTTCCTAAATTTAAACCGCTAATTGCTGCCTTGAGTTCCTGGTTCGCATCAGGAGTTCTTCTTCCATTTAACCAGTCAACACTCAATTCATCATTTTCATTTAAGGGAATTTTTTCAGCTGCATCGGATAGTTCAACTATAATTTTATCGCTCATTTCATTGAGCAGGCGCTCAGAAGTTTCCTTGTCAAGCGTGGTTGAGTTACTCAATAAATTTTGCAGAGGCCACATCAAAATATTTTTGAACCAGGCATAAGTATCACCAAACGCAGACTGGCCGGCTTCCATTCCCATCATACCGGGAATTACCGAACCCGGCACTTGCCCACATATACCGCCGACTAACTTTCCTTCGACTTCAGCCATTGGAGCCACCAGCATATCGCATGTAGACGTGCCCATTACTTTACTTAAATGATAAGGTTCTATCTGCCCTCCTACCGCACCCATGTGTGCATCAAACGCTCCTACACCTACAATCACATCAGTCGAAAGCCCAAGACGGGCTGCCCATTCAGGCGATAAATTGCCAGCAGGTTTATCCGCCGTATATGTCTCGGTAAAAAGTCTAGAAGTAATACAATCCAGTTTCGGATCAAGAGATTTAAAAAATTCATTAGGAGGCAAGCCCTCATAATCCTTAGCCCATAGTGCTTTATGTCCTGCGGAGCAAACCCCTCTTTTCATTCCGGAAACATCATTACCACCCGTCAATAAAAACGGAATCCAATCGCAATGCTCCACCCATGAATAACATGCCTTTTCAACTTCATCATCGACGCGAAATATATGAAGCAATTTTGCCCAAAACCACTCAGAAGAATAAACACCACCGACATACTGCAGGTAATTGATATCAAATTTACCGGCATGATCATTTATTTCAGCTGCTTCTTTTGTCGCGGTATGGTCTTTCCACAACACGAACATTGCATTGGGGTTTTCTTCAAAGCCGGGAGTAAGGGAAAGCGGCGTTCCTTTTTTGTCAACAGCAACAGGCGTAGAACCTGTAGTATCTATAGAAATAGCTTTGATGTGCTGCGAAACGTCTTTACCAGCTTTTTTAATACAATCCTTAATGGTAAATTCCAAACCTTCAACGTAATCGAGAGGATGTTGCCTGAACTGATTTTGCGCTGACACGCAGTAAAGGCCAGCCTTCCAACGCGGGTATGCAAAAACTGCAGAAGAAATTTCATCTCCATTGGCTGCGTTCAATATTACAGACCGAACCGAATCGGTGCCATAATCCACTCCTATAACATATGATGGTTTGGACATTGAAGAAGCAATCTTTAAAAGTTAAATGTAAAGATTATTTGCATAAGTGTCAAAGTAACGTTTAATACTTCGCACAATTATCTTATTTAGTGCGGTCTTGCTTTAAATACTTGCCTTTCCTTTTTTTGATTTAGCGCTTCCCATGGAAATATATCTGTAGCTAACCGGTACTAATTTCTATTTGCTTAAATAGTCCGATAATTGCCCGTCAATCGTCAATTTCAATTTGTGCGGATCAGTAATCGTGTTTCCAATTGTTTTATATCCGGGGTTCTCTTGTAGTAATATGGAATTTTCAATATTTCTCGAAATATCATTTAAAGAATCTTTACGATGTTCACTTAAAAAAATCCACGAACTATTGTTTTTATAAGAGTCTGTAGCCTGGTCCCCAACTAATATCCTATTTTTTCCAATGAAAAGGTTATCGTGAAAATCAAACAATTTCCGATTGCTTTGTTCCGCATAATGAATACAAGCGCCTTCGGAACTAAAAAGGATATTCTTATAAAAAGATAAATTCATGAATTGTTCTGCATCATTACTGCTATTCCAAATATAGGCCGATGCACGCGCTGCGGAAATCACTCCATCGTTTTCACTTATATTATTAGAGATGGTATTATTATTCCATGGGCTCGCACCGGCGTACTGAAAAATCCCAAATGCGCTTCCCTGGTTTTCATAAGAAAGACAATAACGAATGACCGAATTTGTAACACCGCCATCTAAATCAAATCCACCACCATCATCCCCGCCTTTAGAGGTTTTATTTCGAAATGAAATACAATATTGAATAGAGATACTATCCGATTCATAGCACCAAATACCTACAGGCCCGTTACCAATACGCGGCATATCCCAGCCGTTGTTAGTAGCCACGCAATATTCAATCTTTACTGACGTGCTGTGGCCAACTAAAATTCCATTGCCGCTATGATTGGTTAACATGGTAGGATCACCGGGATTATTTTCGGCAAGGCAATCTTTAATTAAAATATTTTTAGAATCCTTTTTCCCATTTTGACCTTCAATCAGAATTCCCGCACGACCATTCTCAAAGGCATGTACTTTGGAAACGATAACATTGGAAGATGAATTAATGAGTAAGCCCGACTTCTGGAAACCACTTATCGCAAGATCAGCAATTGATACGTTACTGCAATTATTGATAACAACGCCGTTAGAATTATTTCCCTTTTTTCTACCCGAACCTTTTATACGGAGGCTATTGATTTGAAGAAAATTTATTCCATTAGCGATTAGTGCGTTTTTATTATCTCCATCGATTATCGCAACGCCTTCTCCATAAGAAGAAATATACAGCGGCACTTTGGTGATGCCTGGCTTTACGTTAATGATTGTAAGAGTCCCTTTGTAAACCTGGTCACCTTTCAGCAAAACTGAATCCCCAAGCCGTAGCTTTACTTTATTTATTCTTTGAATTGTTTTAAAAGGCCTTCTCTTGCTGCCGGGATTTTTATCACTGCCTGAATTATTTAAATAATATGCACGAGGTTTCGATTGAGAATACCCACTCGAAATATTTAAGAAAAAAAGCATTGTGCAAAGCACGAAGAACGCCAGGAATTTGGAAATATCACGAATGATACCAGCAGGAGTGCGGTGGAGACACCAGCCCCGGCGGGCTGCCATGGTTGCCGTCCCCACCAACCAGCGATAATTTAGAATGCGCCCAAATGATAAGATTTTTAAGGTATCACGAATGATGTAATGCATAAAAATATTTGGTAAGCTATTATTATTTTGATAAAAATTACCTGCTATGATGCGAAAAAATTTTGAGGTTTCACATTCAAATAATCTTCTACAAATGCAATGACATTTTCATAATTCTTAAATTCATCTTTAGGATGCATAGTCGTAAGCACTACCGATTTCATGCCGGCATTCTGTGCTGCCTCCACACCTTTAGGCGCATCCTCAAATACAAGACAACTTCCGGGCGGAACACCTAACTGGCTCGCACAACTGGTAAACGTTTCGGGATCAGGTTTGCTTATGGTTACATCATCAGCACTTACTATCGCTTTAAAAAAATGCCGGATATGAAGATTGTCGAGCACGAAATCAATGTTAAAAGGAATGGCTGCCGAACCAATTGCCATAGGAATGTTTTGATCGGCGGCTTGCTGAAGAAATTCTTTTAATCCCGCGATCAATTTAAGTTTTGGCAGGTAGGCATGCTGGTAACGCTTTTCTTTTTCAATTGAAAGTTCTTTCATTTTTTCAGGTGTAAAATGATTTTCGCCAAAAACCCTCACAAGCAATTCGTCATTTTTGCCATACATCTGCTCTCTTACCTCAGGCCAGCTAAGCCCCGCATTAAGATCTTTATTTAAAATGCCGTACCACGCCTGCGCATGAAACTCCATATCATCTATCATGGTTCCATTGAGGTCGAAGATGAATGCTTTTATTTCGTTACTCATTAAAAAAATTATTTCACGCTCACCTGGTAAACCGTAACAGAATGATATGTTTCGCCCGGATTAAGAATTGTTGAGGGAAAATTTGGCTTGTTAGGCGAGTCAGGAAAATGTTGTGTCTCCAAACAGAAAGCCGTATGTTGTTTTACTGGCTTGCCATCGTAATTCATAAAACTGCCATCGAGAAAATTACCTGTATAAAATTGTACTCCTGGTTGCGTAGTATATACTTCCAGTGTCCTTCCGCTGATAGAATCAGAAACCTCAACAGCTTTTTGCAAAGAAGAATCTTTTTTGTTCAAAACAAAATTATGATCATAGCCTCCAGGCACTTTATCAATGTCCTGCCCTATCTTTTTGGGAGACGTAAAATCGAAAGGCGTTCCCTTAACTGAAGCTATTTCGCCCGTTGGTATGAGTGTGGTGTCAACCGGTGTATAGTGATCAGCATCGATCATTAAGGTATGATCAAGAATGGTATTGCTTACATCACCTGTGAGATTAAAATAGCTGTGATTGGTCAAATTAACCGGTGTGGCTTTGTCTGTAGTTGCTGTATATTCAATCTTAAGACCATCATCGTCCGTTAGTGAATAATTTACGGTTACATCAAGATTTCCCGGATAGCCTTCTTCACCATCTTTGCTTATATAATGTAATTTCAGGCCTGGCACACTGCTATCCGGAATCGATGCGTCCCATACCATTTTATCAAATCCTTTCAATCCGCCATGTAAATGATTCTTTCCATTATTTGCTGCGAGTTGGTATGTTTTACCGTTCAATGTAAATTTTGCATCGCCTATCCTGTTGCCATAGCGGCCAACCAACGCACCGAAGAAGGGCGGCTTCTTGAGATAATTGGCGAGATTATCGAAGCCAATAACAATGCTCGATTTTTTCCCCGATTTATCTGGTGTCACGAAGGAGGTAACAATGCCACCATAGTTGGTAATAGTAACCTGCGTTCCTTTACTATTCGTCAGCGTAAACAGCGAAACATTTTTGCCATCTGTCGTTCCCCAATCTTTTTGGGTGATGCCGGTCTTTGTTGAGTCAGTCATTGTATGTTCATTGTTTTGATTTTGATTATTTTCATTGCATGCTGCAAAAGCAAAGGCAATCACCAGGAATAATGCAAGAGTTCTTTTTTGAAATATCATGATAGAGTTTTTTAATAAAAAGAGTTTTTTTCTTTGGCTAATAGAACAGCGAATGTATTAAGTTTTATTTTTTAAAAATTATTCTGAAGGCAGCAGCATCGTCAGCGGGATAAGATTTTGGCGCATTTATGGTCAACATATTTTTCTTCTGCGACCATTTCAATTTTTCATCGCTTCCAATTAACTGCACATCCGCAACAGTTCCATTGCTGTTTTGCGTTGACAAAGCATTGATATTTATATTTTCTTTCGGAGCTGGCAACGCAAGCGTGATCGCATACAAAGTATCATTATGTGTAGTAAACCTGATATCTTTTGAGGTGTATGGTTTTTGCATTTTGAATTCGCCGCTTGCAGATTCTGTGGGTCCTTCACCATACAATTTCCATGGACGCGTACCGTAAATTGCTTCGCCATTTATTGCAAGCCATTTACCTGTACCAAGTAAAACATTTGTTTCTTCATCTGTAATAGTGCCATCAGAACGAGGGCCAATGTTTAATAAAAGATTTCCGTTCTTACTTACAATATCGATGAGATTGGTAATAACATATTGCGTCGATTTAAAATCGTTATCATTGGTGAAGCCCCATGATTTATTTCCGATCGCGTCATCCGTCTGCCACGCCAGTGCACGTATTCCGGAAAGCTTTCCACGTTCAAGGTCAAGCACAGCAGCGCTATCCGGGTAAGCATCGTGCTTGTAATTGATCACTACTTCTTTATTCCACTCCTTTGCTTTATTATAATAAAATGCGGCGAATGATTTTCGATACGGCTCCATTTCTTTCTGCGCAATCCACCAGTCGAACCATACGAGGTCAGGATGATATTTGTTTACCAATTCAACATCACGCAACAACCAATCATTCATAAATTCAGGGGAAATCTGCGCCCTGTCTCCGTTTTCTTTAGTGCCATCGGTGTTTGTAGCCGGGCCATAGAAGTCAGCAAATGCGGAATCATTTACATCCGAATCGAAATTGCGTCCGCCTCCAAAGAACCACCAATGTTCAATACGATGAGAAGACACGCCAAACATCAATCCCGCTTTGCGGCTTGCTGCTTCGAGTTCGCCAACCACATCACGCTTTGGTCCCATCAGGAAAGCGTTCCATCTTGTGAGCGCCGAATTATACATGGCAAATCCATCATGATGTTCGGCAACCGGCACAATATACTTTGCACCTGATTTCTTAAAAAGTTCCACCCATTTTTCTGCGTTGAATTTTTCGGCCTTGAACATCGGAATAAAATCTTTATAGCCGAACTTATCCTGTGTGCCGTATGTTTCTATGTGATGCTTATAAACTTTTGAATCTTTCAAATACATCTCTCTCGGATACCATTCATTATTAAAAGCCGGAACCGAATAGACACCCCAATGAATGAAGATTCCAAATTTTGCATCGCGGAACCATGCCGGTATCTCATATTTTTCGAGCGATTGCCAACTTGCCTGGAATTTTGGCTGTTGTGCAAATGCAGGTAAAGAGATAAAACATAATATTATAACTAATAAGCTTAGGCGATTTTTAGCTAAATGTTCTGATGTTTGACGTTTCATTTACAAGTATTTATTATAGCTATTTTTAAGCGATAGAGTCTACAATGCTAAGAATTATTTTGATGCAGTGATAGTGTAAGCACGACCTTTTACTGACTTAAACGATGTTAGATAACCATGATCATCCTTGACTGATTTAGTTTGCATACCACCTACTGAAACAAGAACCGAAGTTCTGATCTTGCATATTCCGCCAGCAAGCGATTTAATCAACGCATCTTTCAATTGATGGTTAGCCCAGTTAATATTTACTTCAAAATCTCCTCTCGCCTTTAATCCTTTTACACAGCCTTCTTTCCAGGCATCGGGTAATGCAGGCAGCAACTGTATTTCCGCTAACTGACTTTGCAAAAGCATTTCGGCAATACCGGCCGTGCCTCCAAAGTTTCCATCAATTTGAAAAGGTGGATGCGCATCAAAAAAATTCGGGTAAGTACCTCCACCCTGTCCATAATTTGTGTCTGTCTCACTGGTAGCGTGCAACAAGTCTTTTAATAAAATATAGGCATGATTGCCATCCAGGAGTCTCGCCCAAAAATTTATTTTCCATGCCTTGCTCCATCCCGTTCCTTCATCACCCCGCATCTCCAAAGCTTTCCTGGCAGCCGCTGCAAATTCAGGAGTAGTGATGGGTGATATTTCATGACCGGGATACAATCCAAACAAATGCGACACATGTCTGTGGTGCACTTCCACGTCTTCAAAGTCTTTATACCATTCCTGCAGGTTTCCTTTGTGACCGATGTGCAGGGGAAATAGTTTGCTTTTCTTTTCGATCAATAATTTTCTAAACTCCGGTTCAACATTCAATTCCTTTGACGCATCGATGAGATTACTAAAAAGATCCCAAATGATGGACATATCCATGGTGGTCGCGACAGATACGTCGCCGTGTTTTCCATCACCGTATAAAAAAATATTTTCAGGAGAAACTGACGGAGCGGTAACAAGATGGCCATCTTTGTCTTCCACCAACCAATCCATCGTAAAAATGGCAGCCCCCTTCATTAAAGGGTAGGCTGTATCTTTAAGAAACTTTTTATCCATTGTAAATTGATAGTGCTCCCAAAGGTCCTGGCAGAGCCAGTTGGCGCCTTGTGCCCAATTAGCCCACTTTGGATCGCCACCGCCTAAATTCCCAACAGGATTTGACAATGCCCATATATCAGAATTATGATGTGCAACCCATCCATGTATATTATAGAATTGCTTTGCCGTGACAGCGCCGGTCACTGAAATGTCTTTGATCAAATCAAAAAGTGGCTCATGCATTTCAGAAAGATTAGTAATCTCCGAGGGCCAGTAATTCATTTGTGTATTGATGTTGATGGTATAATTTGAACTCCATGGCGGCCTGATCTCCTTATTCCATATTCCCTGCAGGTTAGCGGGAACGCCGCCCGGTCTTGAGGATGATATCAACAAATAGCGGCCGTATTGAAAATACATCTCCTCTACCCACGGATCATTGTTACCTTTTGAATAAGCAAGCAATCTCTGGTCTGAAGGAAGATTATTTTCTTCCCTGTGGTTTTTATCGTTAAGACTTAAAGACACACGATTGAAATATTTATGATAATCTGCGAGATGGCTTTTTAATAGTTCAGCATATGGCTTTTTTACAGCTTTATCGAGATATGCTGCAGCAATTTTATTTTCATCCTTTCCTTCACTATCGGGACATTTATCAAAGCCATTAAAACTTGTGGCAGCCGAAAGAAACAATAAAACCTGCGTCGCATTGGTTACATGAATTCCCGAAGTATCGATTTTAATTTTTCCATCTTTACTCGAAGCTTTCATGCGCACCTGGAAACGCATTCCATTACACCCGGTAGTGTCCTGGTATATAACCGGCTCACCATCACCATTGTGATAGTTAGGATCAACATGGGCCGGGGCTTTCCCTTTTAATATTAGTTCATCGCCTGACACGCTATTCATGTAGTGCAAAGGACTATTGATGCCGGCGTCAAAATTCAAGGCACCTGCTTTGTCGGCGGTTAGCTTTATCACAATTACCTGGTCTGGTGCAGATATAAATATCTCTCTTTTATATTTTATGCCGCCTGCTGTAAAAGATGTGCCTGACATGGCATCTGAAATATTGAGATCGCGGGAATAACCGGATGATACTTTTGATTTAAGATGTTGGTTGATCATTAAATTTCCCAGCGGCATGTAAGACTCTGAATACAGGCCTTGCATTTTTTTGGTAAGATCATTTGCTTTAGCATAATCTTCTTCATCAAGCAACGCATGTCTTATTTGCGGCAAATACGAAGCAGCCCCAGGATTCACATTTGTCTTTACAGGGCCACCAGACCATAAAGTACTTTCATTTAGCTGTATCAGTTCCTGGTCGGGCCTTCCGAAAACCATCGCGCCGATGCGGCCATTGCCGAGAGGCAACGCTTCCGTCCATATTTGTGCAGGTTTGTCATACCACAACTTTAGGTCTTTCTGGGCAAATGATGAGCTACTAAGAAAAAGAATAGAAATGAAAAGTATTGTAATTGATTTCTTCATGATACAATCTTAAAAAGTGCTTTATTCAAATTCCACGATTGCTTTGATGACATTGTTCGCGGGATCTAATAATGATTCAAACTTATTTCCAAGATCATCGAATTTTATGCGATTCGTAATATACGTTCCAGGATCAATCAATCCTTTTTTAATTGAATTGATTACATGATTAAAATCGTCTCTTGTGGCGTTTCGGCTACTCATAAGCGTTGCCTCACGTTTATGAAATTCCGGATGACTGAAAGAAATCTCATTTTTTTGTAAGCCTATCAAAATAAATCTTCCTCCGTGAGCCAGGTATTGTAGTGCATTATTGATCGCCTTTTGATTGCCTGTTGCATCTATCACCACAGTTGGCATATCGCCACTGGTTAAATCCCTTATTTTTTCAAACACATTATCTTTTGAAGCATTAATGATATGTTCAACTTTTAATTTATCCTTACAAAAATCAAGTCTGCTTTCATTAATATCAAGAGCAATGACCCTGGCACCAGCGATGCGTGCAAATTCCATTGTACCCAATCCAATCGGCCCTGCGCCAATCACCAAAACAAATTCATCTTGCTTAACACCTGCACGGGAAATGCCGTGAGCACCTATTGCCAATGGTTCTATTAAAGCTAAAGCATCGTAAACAAGTCCTTCGCTTTTCACTAATGAATAAGATGGCACTGAAATATATTCTGCCATGCCACCATCTATATGCACACCGAATACATTGATCCTCGCACAACAATTTGGCTTACCACTCCGGCAGGCGATGCAGTCACCGCACTTAAAATACGGAATAATAGTAACAGCCTCCCCAGGCACAAAGCCATCTGCTCCGTCAAATTCAACAAGGTCGGCAGACAATTCATGTCCCAATATTCTTGGGTAATTAAAATAAGGTTGTGTTCCTTCGAATGCATGCAGATCGGTACCACAGATTCCAACCCGCTTTACTTTTAAAATTGCATGACCCGGTTGCATCACAGGTGGTGGAATGTCTTTGTACCCGAGTAAGCCCGGTTGTATGCAGATTAAAGATTTCATTAGCCCCCTCTGCTGCGGAAGGGATGTGATATTTAAACAAGATTATTAAAAGAAGTAAATAATAAATTTATCATACAAATTGATACCCTGTAGCCTTTAAGACTCTATGGCCTTCTCCTCCAGGAGAAGGGTTGGGATGAGGTTACGCATTAGCCAAAGCTCTGTCCAAATGCACATATCCTCCATCTACATGTATCAATTGACCGGTAGTGTGGCTTGAACATTTTGACAGCAGAAATGCAGTCGTGTTCGCGATTTCCCCGGCAGTGGTCATTCTTTTTTCTAAAGGAATTTTAGAAGTAATCTCTTCTAATTTTTCTTTAGCGTTTGATAAAGTTTCTATCCACTTTTCATATTGGGGCGTCCAGCACTCAGCCACTACGATTGCATTTACGCGAATGCCATACTTCAAAAGCTCTACAGCCCACTCCCTCGTTAGTGCATTACGGCCACCGTTAGCCGCAGCGTAGGCTGAAGTATTCCCCTGTCCCGTTTCCGCTGTTTTAGATGTAATGTTTACAATTGATCCTTTTGATTTTATCAAATACGGTAATGAATAATGGGCAAGCAAATAATAATGTACAAGATTTCTATGCAGCGATCCCATGAATTTATCATAGCTGCCATTTTCAAGACCAATGCCATCGTTGACGCCGGCATTGTTTACAAGGCCATCAATGCGGCCAAATTTTGCGATCACTTCATTCATTGAACTCTCACACACATCCGGATCGGAAAGTTCCGCAACTACCTGGAAAGCTTTGCCGCCATGATCACCTATCCATTCCACCATATCAGTATTGTCTTCTTTATTTCGCCCGACGATCACCGGTATAGCTCCTTCCGCGGCGAGTACTTTTACAATACCTGCACCAATACCTTTGGCCCCGCCGGAAACAATGATCACTTTATCTTTTAACTGGAGATCCATTTTTATTCATTTATAAATTATAGAAATGTGTTGCTGTTTTACCGTAAAAATTTCTCTGCTCATTTTTTGAAAAGTAAGAAAAGTAATCGTCTACTATCTCTTTCATTTTTTGATACGATGCTGCAACGAGGCATACAGGCCAGTCTGACCCGTACATAATTCTTTTTGTTCCAAATGCATTTACCACAACATCAATATAAGGTATAAAGTCATCTATAGTCCAATTATGCCAGTCGGCTTCTGTTACTAAGCCTGATATTTTGCAATACACATTTTCATTAGCTCCCAGCGCTATGATATCTTTTTTCCATTCATCGATATTTTTATTTTTTATATCGGGCTTTGCGATATGATCGAGTACAAATCGCTGGTCGGGGAATTCGCTGACCAGTTCTTTTGCAAAAACTAATTGATCAGGGTAAATAAGCAGGTCATAGGTGAAACCATATTTGTGCAATAAACCAATCCCTCTTTTAAAATTTGGTTCAAGCATCGAGCCTCTCTGCAGTTCACCTTGCAGCACATGGCGAAAACCTTTTAGTTTTTTAAACTGTTTATAATAGATCAGCTTTTCTTTTATATCGTCGGCCCTCAAATCCACCCAACCCACCACGCCTTTTATGAAAGTATATGCATCCGCATTCTTTAATTGAAATTCATTTTCTTTTTCTGACTGATCTGACTGAACAACCACGGAGCCCGTAATATTATTTTCCTTAAATATCAATTCAAGATCGGCAGGTAAAAAATCTTTTTGAATAACGCTCATATCACTATTGATCCAGGAATCTCTTACCGGATCAAACTTCCAGAAGTGTTGATGTGAGTCTATAACACTGATCGGTACAGTTGTAGTCAATCGTTGATTGTCCATAAACCATTTAAATATGCAATAAAAATAAGGATAAGAATTTTTGCAGGTGCTTAAAAAAAATCGATACTATTGTTTTTTGAAAGTAAACCCCAATTAACTTTTGAATCTGTTAGGGCATTTTATTCGTATGCATGAAAGAATCCCTAAACAATTCAAACCAACCTGATAAGACCTTTGAACAAAACAGCCATCCTTATATTTTGCCGTTCTGCTAAAAAAGAAAGTGGGTGCAAGAAACTTCACGCCAATGCAAAAATCAATCAGGGCCTGCACCTGGCGTTGTATAATAAGACCATTAAAGTAGCGCAGGAGAGCGGCTTTCCCTATTTTTTAGTTGATGAAAACCTGCAGACAGGAAATAATTTCGGAGAAAAAATATCGAATGCCATTGCTTCGGTGTTTCAAAAAAAATTCGAAAATATAATAGTTGCCGGTAGCGATTGTCCACAATTATCAGCAGGTATTTTGCTGAATGCCGCCGATAAACTTAATGATGCTCCTATGGTGGCAGGGCCGGATGTTAAAGGCGGAATTTATTTGCTTGGCATATCCAGGAGTGTATTTGACCCAAAAGCTTTTAGTGAAATTCCCTGGCAGACCAACAAAGTATGCAAGGCTTTACTGCAATATTGTACTAGTTTTTCAAATAATTTTTTCCTGATAGAAAAACTAAATGATCTCAATACACAAGCCGATTTCTATTTTTTAAAATCCATACGCAAAGCCACGCATCAATTTATTCATCTTATAGTATCTATTATCACAGGCGGCAAAAATATTACTCCTTCCGTTCTTTATTCAATAAACTCGCTGCGGTTTTCAAATACTAAGCAATTCCGTGCGCCTCCGGTCTTCTTTTAAATTATTCTTTCCGTCTTTCTAATTTTTTTTATCCCCTAAATTCTATTTATGAAGAAGTGCTTATCACTCCTTGTCTTTACTTTTTTAGCATTTTCTATTTCTGCCCAGGTAGATCTTTCCGTAAATGTAACGAATACCCTTACCCTAAAACCTGCGAGCGGTGTGGCCGTAAAACTTGAGAACAAAGACATTGGTTTTTCTGAGACCCAAAAAACTAATGCCCAGGGCAAAATTATTTTTAAATCTTTATCGCTTGCAGGCAGCTACAATATACATGTAGAAGATGAAAATTATTTTGCTGATACCATTAACAACCTGCAGTTTAGAAACAACGAGTCGCCAAGTGTAAACCTGGTTATCACAGAAAAAAAATCAGCCAATTTACAGGAGGTACGGGTGTTTTCAGGTTCTTCGAAAATCAATACCTTAAATGCAGAAGTCTCTGCACAGCTAAAAAGGAAGGAACTTGAAGACCTGCCGGTAGAAGGCCGTGATATCACACGCTCACTATACCGCCTGCCAAATGTAACGCAGGCTACAGGCTTCTACCCGGAAGCGCCGAACGTAAGTGTGAATGGTGCGAATTCATTATTCAATTCATATCTCATAGATGGCATGGACAATAATGAAAGGTTTTTGGGCGGGCAAAAATTTGCTATTCCCCTTGGCTTTACGCAAAACGTAACAGTACTGACTAATAACTATTCGGTGGAATTTGGCAACACCGCCAACGGTATATTCAATATTACCTCAAGGAGTGGAAGCAACGATTTTAAAGGTGAAGTGTTTTATCTCACACGTCCAGGCCCTGGCATTGATGGTAAAACTAATTTTACACAAAAAGATCTAACAGGTAATGATGTAAAAAGCGGCTTTCAGCGGCAGCAGGCCGGTTTTGCTTTTGGCGGGGCTATCAAAAAAAATAAAACATTTTATTTTATTAATGCAGAGCAAACCATGGACATCAAGGATAACCTGCTAACATCCCCGCAATTGGGCGTTAACGCAACCGTAAGAGGGCACAATTATTTTACTTACCTCTCTGGCAAACTGGATCAGCAGTGGAATGATCATTTCCATTCATCTTTACGAGCCAATGTGGGTATTGTAAATGTGGAGCGGCAAGGCGGTGGCCTTGATGGTGGTGTTGCCTTTCCTTCATCAGCCAGCAAGCAGGATCGCAATTCCGTGCTGATCGCATTTCAAAATACATATACCAAAAGAAATTTCAGCAATGAAACCAACATACAATACAGCAGTTTTCGCTGGAACTATGCAAGGCCTGTCAATGTAAATAATCCGCAGGTAGAGGTGAAAGCGCCGGATGGTAGTACCGTCGGAGTATTCGGGCATCCCGGCTATGCTTTCGATTCGCATGAAAACACCATACAGGTGCAGGAAAAATTAAAGTTCTTTCTTAATAATCACACCATAAAATTCGGTATAGAGGAAATTGCAGCGAAGCATCGTTTGTTTGGCGGAGGCGTACCTAATGGCTATTACCAGGTGCAATTAACCGCTTCTCAACTGGCGGAGCTAAAGTCTTTGAATAAAGGGGCTGACCTTGATTATAACGATATTCCTTCTGACGTATCTGTGCCGTATTACAGCGTAGAGCTTAGGCCTAACAACTTCGGCAAAACGCAAAGCATTTCTACGGCATACTTTGAAGACCAGTTTTCCGTATCAAGCCGGCTCAATATTACTTATGGAGCCAGGTATGATTATGATAATTTGTCTAAAGGCGGCAGCAATAAAGGAGACTTTAATAATATAGCGCCGCGGTTGAGCCTAAATTACAAGTTAAGCGATCGCAGCAGCATACGCGGTGGTACGGGGCTATTCTACGATAAAGTATTGTACACTATTTATAGTGATGCACTGCAACAAAATACCAGCGGCGCGGGTTATAAAACAGAAATACAGGCGTTAATAGATAAAGGGATTCTTCCTTCAAATACTGATATTTCAAGGGTTACTTTTAATGGTAACCTTAGCGCCAGTGCCTACAACGTTCCATATCTCAATGGCCCTTCAGCGGCTTCGTTGCAAGATCAAAAGGATAATACTTTTTCTTTTGAAAGAAGGATATTGAATCCAAATGGGTTCGATAACCCTTACACATGGCAATCTACAATCGGTTACCAATTGCAGCTTAACAGCAAACTACTTTTCTATACCGATGTTGTTTATAACCGGAGCTACGGACTTTTCCGCCTGGTTGATCTTAATGCTCCTTCTTCTTATCAAATACCGGCGAATGGTACAACGGCACGTACACAAGACGCAGCAAATTTAACCCGGCCTGTTCCTATTATGACTGACGCTACAGGAACTTACGGCCTCATCAACGGACAAAAAGTTTATGGTGTAGCGAGAAATGTTACCACTACAGATGCCGGCGGCAAAGCAGAATACATAGGCTTATCTGTAAATCTTAAAAAGGATAAAGTGGAAGATAAATATGCATATTTTTTGTCTTACACTTTATCAAGCTTAAAAAACAATACCGACGATGTAAATTTTCGCGCAGCCGATGCAAACAATTATGCTAATGAATGGGGGCCTTCATTAAATGACAGAAGGCACGTAATAAGCGGTGTGTTTTATTATTACCCGGTTTCACAACTTAGTCTTTCACTGGCCACCTTATTGCAAAGCGGCCAACCGGTGAATCGCATTCCTGATGCAACGGTGTATGGCACTACCGATCTTAACGGCGATGGTGGCAGCTTTGGTGATGCTTATGTGGGCAACAGCGACCGCCAGCCCGGTGAATCAAGAAACAGTGATCGCCTGCCGTGGAGTAAACTGTTTGATCTCGGCTTGCAATACAACCTGAAAATTACACACACAGGTATTCTTGAAATAAGGGCCGATATATTTAATATTTTGAATACACAAAATTTAAGCGGCTATAGCAATAATGCAACACAAAGCAACCAGATACAAATAGGGCCGAAGAGTAATGGCATTGTTCAGAAAAATGCAGGAGCACCAAGGCAGTTCCAGTTTGGCGTGCAATATAAATTTTAATTATTCTCATAAAAATGATGGCTATTGGATGCCTTTGAAATTGTCGCTTTGCTGAACTGCGCGTGGGCGGCAGAGATACCGCCCACCGCGGACTGCCTTGGTTGGTGTCCACCAACCAACGACAATTTGAAATGCAGCTGGTTACTGTTCCTAAAATAGTAGCCGCCATTTTTGTTTATTTTTCCACGTATGAAAAAAGGCTTGCGCTACATATTCCTGATCACGTTTTTAACCGCTATTATTCTTTCAGCTTGTAGCAGTCATTCTGATACTCCTCAAAAAGATCCTTTGCAATTAACGTGGAGCGATATTTTAAAAGAGGCTAAAGGAAAGACGGTGAATTTAATGATGTGGCAGGGAGATCCGCAAATAAATAAATACATGAACGATTATGTCGTTCCCGCATTGAAGGACAGTTTCGGCATTACACTCCAAATAAGCGCCGGACAAGGCAACCAGATAGTATCTATTTTAATGAGTGAGAAGGAGGCTAATAAAAATGTAAGCGATATAGATATGTGCTGGATCAACGGGGAAACATTTTACCAGCTAAGGCAGATTAATGTCTTGTTTGGCCCCTTCGTAAACAAGCTGCCACATGCTAAGTACATAGATTTTGAAAACCCTTTTATAAAATATGATTTCCAGGAGCCGGTAGATGGAATGGAGTGCCCATGGGGCAATGTGCAGTTATGCATTATCTATAATAAAGAAAAAGTGCTTTCTCCTCCAAAAAATATGAATGAGCTGGCGGATTATGTAAAACAAAACCCCGGACGGTTTACCATCGGCACAGATTTCACAGGGCTCACTTTTCTCAAATCTTTATTAATCGGCATTGCCGGTGGATCGGAAAACCTAAAAGGAAAATTTGATGAAACGAAATACAAAAAATATTCCGCGCAGTTGTGGGATTATATAAACCGTGTTAAGCCTTATTTCTGGAAAGAAGGAAAAACCTTTCCTTCTTCGGTATCACAAATGCACCAGATGTTTGCCCAGGGAGAATTGTATTTTACTTTGAGCAATAACGATGGCGAAGTAGACAACAAAGTTGCTACAAATACATTTCCAACGTTTGCATCATCTTACGTTTTGGACAGCGGCACCATTCAAAATTCGCATTATCTTGGTATTGTGAAAACAAGTGGAAATAAAGCTGGCGCAATGGCCGTGTGTAATTTTATGATATCGCCACCAGCACAGTTGAAAAAAAATTTATCGTCTGTCTGGGGAGATGGAACGATTTTAAACATTGAAAAATTACCGCCTGGCATTAAATCAAAGTTTGACTCAGTGCAAGACAGGAAGTATGGCCCGAAAAGAACAGACATTCAACCTAAGGCCCTGATGGAGCTGGCGCCGGAATATATGATCCGGCTGAATGATGATTTCAGAAAATATGTTATTGAAAAATAAATTGATAAATAACACCGGCTTGTTGTGCTTTTTGCTTGTGGTAGTTATCCCGTTCTTTGCCGGGCTTATTTATTCGTTACTATATTCCTTTGGCCTTACAGGCATATTGTCTTCAGGCTTTACCACGCGACATGCATCAACTGTAATTCATGATGGCGAATTTTTTTCTTCAATAGCTTTTAGTTTTTATATAGCAGCCGCATCAATTTTTATTTCGTTGTTAATAGCCATACCAGGTGCGATCGTTTTCACGGACAATATTACGAAAAGCAAAAAAGCTTTTTTTGTATACATGCCACTGGCAATACCTTCAATAGTCACTGCATTTATTTCCTTTCAGTTGTTGGGCAAAACAGGCTTTATTTCTACCGTGGCTTATCACGCAAAAGTTATTAATGGGCTGCAACAATTTCCTGATCTTATTAATGACCGCTTTGGGATTGGTATCATCACTACGCATGTATTAATGGCAACTCCTTTCTTTCTTATCTTCTTTTCCAACTTAGTCGTTTCAGAAAGATTACATGATCTTTCAGGCGCAGCTGCTTCTTTAGGTGCCAATAAATTTCAGCGTTTAAGCCGCGTCGTGATTCCGGTATTATTTAAAAGAGGATTTGCTACAATAGTGCTGTATTTCATTTTCGTTTTTGGTTCTTATGAAATACCTCTTATTCTCGGGCGACAATCTCCCCAAATGATTTCTGTGTTGATAGTAAGAAAAATGCAAAGGTTCAACCTGCTGGATATTCCGCAAGGATATTTCTCATCGCTGCTCTATACATTGCTTGTTATCATACTTCTGCTAATATTTCTGAAACCAGGAAAACTAAAAGCATGAAATTTTCAAAAAAAGCAATTGTAGTTATTGCCATCATTTTATTCACGTTTCCTTTTGTATATCTTCTCTTATTGTCTTTAGCGGATGAATGGCGATTCCCGCGATTTCTTCCTGCAAATGTAAATCTGCAAAGATGGAAAGAAGCGCTTGAAGGCAACAACAGTATATTTTCCGGGCTTACGCTTTCTCTCATAATTGCTTTCTTCGTTGCCTTCATTTCCACCCTCGCCGGTTTTTTAATAAGCAGGGCTATCGCACAAAACCAAAGAAGAAATCTCCTGTTATTCTTTTGCTACTTCCCGATGGCGCTGTCGCCTGTTGTCTACGCATTATTGATTAATTATTTTTTTATAAGAGTAGGCTTATCAGGCAGTGTAGCCGGTATAGTAATGGCGCAGCTTATGATTGCGCTGCCATTTGCCATATTGTTGCTTAATAGTTTTTGGAACCGTGAGGTAAGTTCATTGGAAGACGTAAGCAAAACTTTAGGCGCAGATTTTAAACAAACATTTTTCAAAGTGCTATTGCCCGTTGCCCGCCCGCAGCTACTCGTTTGCTGTTTTCAAACGTTTCTCATTTCCTGGTTTGAATATGGCCTTACAACAATCATTGGCGTTGGTAAAATTCAAACGCTCACGTTGACCGTTTATCAATACATTGGCGAAGCAAATATCTATTATGCAGCCATCAGCAGTTGCATTATTATCTTTCCAATTCTTATTTTACTATGGATCAACAAAAGGTTTATTTATTCTAAATGAAAGCCATGCTGTTAGCTGTTGAAAATATTATTAAGGCTTTCAAAAAAGAAACAGTTTTGAAGAATGTAAATTTTTCTTTACAGCAACACCATACACTGAGCATATTGGGAAAGTCCGGGTGCGGCAAGACCACGCTCTTAAAAATTATTGCCGGATTAGTGCAGCAGGATAACGGCCATATTTACCTGGAAGAAAAAATTATTGATCAGCAACCACTCAACCTTCGCAAGATCGTGTACATGAGCCAGGAGCCTTTGTTATTTCCCCATCTGAATGTATTTGAAAATATAGCTTTCGGGTTGAGATTACGAAAAGAAAAAAAAGAAAGTGTTGAGAAAAAAGTTACGGAGCTTATTGGCAATCTTGGCCTGCAGGAGCACCGTTTTAAAATGCCGCATCAATTGTCTGGCGGGCAAAAGCAACGTGTAAATTTTGGCCGATCACTTATTGTTAATCCGCCACTGCTCCTACTGGACGAACCTTTTGGCAATTTAGATACGCAAACCAGGAAGGAAATGCAATTGTTGTTTAAACAGATAGCAACTGAATTCAGCATTTCATCGGTATTTGTAACACATGATATTAAAGAGGCCTTATTAATGGCTGATGCCATCGGTTATATGAAAGACGGCACATTAAAAGTTTATGATGACAAGCATTCTTTCATTGCTGATGATAGCACAGGTGTTAAGGAAGAAATTTCATTCTGGCAATCATTATAGATCTATCAAAATATTATTGCAGTTAAATAGCCTCTGCCTTGTACTACAATTGTTAAATTGAAACCTTTTTATGCTTTATACCGTTTGTTATATATAGAAAGTATTTCTTTACATTCGAGTGCAATTAAAATCCCCTTTGATGAACACGACGAGCACCAACTTCAATCATTACGAAAGCATTTACTGGGTATTCACTCAATTATGCAATGATAAATGTGATCATTGCTATAACAGTTCCGGCCCGCAGGGCGCAAGGCTTAGCGAAGAAGAGTGCATGGCAATTATTAGCAATCTTCCTGAGCAGGTTGACCGACTCATCTTATCTGGGGGTGAACCTCTTGCAGAAAAAAAATTATTATTTAAAATACTCGACAGGTTAAAAGAAAAATATCAAGGCGCCACGCAAATCATGCTGCAAACAAATGGCGATCTGCTGAATGGGCAAATATTAGACACGCTTGTGGAGAAAGGTGTTACGCGAATAGACCTGGCGAGCATTGATCGCTATCATAAAAATGCAGGCGCAAGACTTGAAGTGCTGAAACAACTTTTTTTCTCAAGAGGGTTTAGCGATGAAAATACGGAGCCGCTGATTCAAAAAGATACCTATCTTAAAAAAGAAAAATTAAGTTTTGGCTATTGGGGCGCTACGGAAGATATGTGGCTCGGCGGCAACTGGGCCCGCGGCCGCGCGATGGAAAAAAATATCTGGATGAAGGACCCCAATCATAATTTTTGCAAAATACTTTCCGGAGCCCGCGGCTTTTTGGGCGGCACGGAATTGCCTATGGAAATTTCTATTCAACTTTGGAAAATAAATCCATGTTGTCCCGGCACAAAATATCCTATGGGTGATGCAAGAAAAGAAAAAGTAGCCGATGTATTGCATCGCATTTCTAAAATGGACATCTTTCAAAAATTGAATATCGGTGAGCCATGGCAGATGGGTGAACATATAGGAATAAGTGAAGAACAGGCGAAAGCGGAAACGGAAGTGTTGCAGAATATATGTTTGTATTGTGATCTATTTTTTCTAAAAAATATTGACCCAAAAACACTCGAAATAAAAATACCTGAACCAGTATCTTAATTTTCTTATGCTGAAAGCAATCCTCATTTCAAATAATATAGAAGGGCTTGAAAATTATTTTCAGTCCAATGAAAAAGTCTCCTATGAGATATCCCATGTAACAAAACACTTCTACCCCGATCTTTCGTCCTACGATCTTTTAATAGTTCCCAATGGAAGCGACCAGGTTGCCATGGGGAAAATAAAAGATAAAGTGAAAGACTTTTTAGATGAAGGCAAAGCACTGATATGCTGCGACGGATGGTTTACCAACTGGGTTCCCGGCAATCAATGGCGCATGGATAATGATAAAAAAACTATTGACATCCGTTATTTTGTAAAGGATGATCCGCATGGCTTTTTTAAAGGGCTTGATGTAAATGAATTTATTTTCTCCCATGGTATAAGTGGCTACTGGGCTTGCGGATACATTGTTGCTGCTGAAAATGCAACCGTAATTTTAGAAGATACTTGGCAAAGGCCCATTATTGTACTCGATGAAAAAACAACAAATGGCCTTATGTTTCTAACAGCCAGCGGCCCGCTCGGTGATATGACTTTTGATGGCAAAGAAAGTAAAAAACAAAGCAGCCTGGTGAAACTATACCAGCACGTAATCGACTATTTAATAACTGTAAAAAAACAAGCTTATGCCTAAGATCGGTTTAATTTTTAACGGCGTATGGTCGCAATATACTTTTGCAAAAGCGCCCAAGTATAAAGACATTTTTGAACTGCTTTATGTGTATGATCTCTCGAAAGAAAAGTTAGACGGCATGGACGCACTCTGCATTCCTTTCCAAAGTAACCAGCAGGCGCTTGCTCTTAACAAGGAACTTCTATATGATTTTTTAAGGCAAGGCAAGAAAATATTTATTGAAGGAGACAGTTCTGCTGACTGGCTGGATGCCCGTTGGGAAAACAGGCCAATAAATAATTATTGGTGGGTTACCAATCCTGAGAATCCGCCTGTTTCACAAACGGATTATACCCACCCGGTTTACAACGGACTAAAACCAAGGCATGCGTGCTGGCATACCCATGGCGCCTACACGAGAATCCCTGATCATGCATCTGTAATACAGAGAAACGGCAACGGGGAAGCGATCACGTGGGAGACGAAACACTATGGTGGCACGCTGATGGCTACCACGCTTGATCCTATTGTGGAGCATGGCATACAACAAATAACCCATCTTGATAATTATGTGGACAAACTGGTGGACTATCTTGTAGGCGTAAAGCCGCAGGGCAAGTTTAAATTTGACATGGCTTCATTCAATTAGCATTAACTATCTCAAAAAAATATTTATGAAAGCAATTTGGAACAACCAGGTTTTAGCAGAAAGCGATAATACGGTAGTGGTGGAAAACAATCACTATTTCCCGGATGATAGCATAGACAAACAATTTTTTAAATCTTCGGAAAAACATACTACCTGCCCGTGGAAAGGTGAAGCATCTTATTACGATATCAATGTAAATG
>JBDTVF010000014.1:0-26075 GCA_040007325.1 Ginsengibacter sp.
CAGTTCCTATAATAATATTCAAATCATTTTCTATTAGCAGTTCAACCGGCGGTAAGCTATTCTCTATATAAACATTAGCATTGGGGCATAAGCAAAAGGAGAGTAGCTGTGTTGAACGTTTATGTTTAAGAATATGATCGATATCATCTTTATTAAGGAATGTATTATGTACTAATATAACTGAGGAGGCCCGGGATAATTTTTCGAAATAATATTCTACACTTGACTGACCGGGATATTCAAAAAAAGTGTTGTCAATTTTCATTTTTTCATACATGTCATTAAAGCCCCCTTCACCTTTCAAAAAAAGTTCGTCTTCCCCTTTCGACTCTTTGCTGTGGATTGTAACTACCTTATCCTCAAAAAATGGGGTAATTTTTTCCCATAAACGATAAGAAACTGAATATGGGGCGTGCGGCACTATAGAAGCCTTTTGTCCATCAGCAATGAAAACGTCAAAGATTTCCTTGCTCCGGTTAAATCTTTCATCTACCACAGACGGATTCCATCCACTTGCTTCAATAAAATTGTAATAATTAATTCGCCCGCTCTTTTTTGCAGGAAGACTTAATTCATTATTACATATATCTCCTATCGCAACAATTCCGCTTCCCCGCATTTCCTCTATGGCTGCTTCTATAGCTGTTTCAATTTCCGCTGCCTCGTGATGCCGCTCAGTAATCACCTTGTAGACAAAATTTACAAGGCCGGTTTTTTCCGGAATTTTATTTTTGAGGTGAGACAATTCGAGATGGCAATGGGCATTAATAAATCCCGGGCTTAAAATGCCGGCAAAGGTCTCAATATCACCACCGGCATTCTTTGTATTTGTTACCTCTATCACTTTACCCTTTTCATCTGTAATTAATACAGAGCCGGCATCGCAGAAGTCAGATCCATCAAACAAGTAGTCTGCTTTAAATTTTCGATAAGGCATGTAAAAAGTTATAAGTTAATTTTGCAATCCTGCGAAGATATGGTGTGTGATTGCATGTTCTTGCGACCAGTCATTATCATTCTTTTGCCATTTAAGATTAAATTATGCTGGACAAATTAGAAGCAATTAAAGCAAGATTCTATGAGCTTGGAATCGCACTGTCGAACCCCGAAGTTGTTAACGATAATAAAAAATACCGGCAGCTCAGTAAAGAATACCGGGACCTTGAAAAAATTGTGAATGTAAGAAACAGGTATGCAAAAGTTTTAGATGATATTGATTTTAATAAAGAAATGTTGAATAGTGACGATGAAGAAATGCGAGATCTGGCAAAAGAAGAGTACCCTGACCTACTTCAAAGCAAAGACAGTTTTGAAAAGGAGATCAGGAATATGCTTATCCCTAAAGATCCACAGGACGAGAAGAATGCAATTGTTGAGATACGTGCGGGTACTGGCGGTGATGAGGCATCCCTTTTTGCCGGAGACCTGATGCGCATGTACATAAAGTTTTGTGAAGGCAAAGGTTGGAAAACTGCTGTTTTAAGTGAAAATGAAGGAACGGTTGGGGGATATAAGGAAGTGCAAATTGAAGTAACAGGTGATGATGTGTACGGCACATTAAAATTTGAAAGCGGTGTACACCGTGTGCAGCGGGTGCCGGATACAGAAGGGAGCGGTCGTGTTCATACAAGTGCGGCAACTGTGGCGGTAATGCCCGAAGCTGAGGAAGTAGATGTGGAAGTGAGGGACGCCGATGTAAAAATGGAAACAGCAAGGAGTGGCGGTGCAGGAGGCCAAAATGTAAATAAAGTGGAGACAAAAGTGATGCTTACTCACCTTGCAACAGGTCTTGTAATCGTTTGTCAAACCGAAAGAAGCCAACTAGGCAATCGGGAGAAAGCAATGCAAATGCTTCGAACGAAATTATACGAAGAAGAAGTACGCAAACAGGAAGAGGAAATCTCAAGGCATAGAAAAAGTCTTGTAAGCACCGGTGATCGTTCCGCAAAGATCAGGACCTATAATTTTCCGCAAGGCAGAGTCACAGACCATCGCATCGGGTTGACCGTATATAATCTTGAGGAGGTATTAAATGGGGAATTGCAGGAATTTATTGACGCACTTCAATTCGCAGAGAACTCGGAAAAACTCACACAGCAATAAAATCTCTGTTGATATTTTGCTGAGTCAGGCCAGTGTCATTTGATTCTTAAAAGATTATAGAAGCACTTTCTATTATATCTTTCTTAACACAATCGTTATTAATTTTGGCATGTGATTTGAAACGTATAGAGTATTAAAGTTTAAAAGTCAATTTTCTCATAAGCAGTTAGTTTTGGTAAACGGCCCCTGTTTCTACAGGGGCCTTTCTTATTTTTAGGTATTTTTCGAATTACAGTGTAGTAGTTTTTCTTATGGTAAAAATTACCGTTGAGGTTGTTCGATAACTTTTACGCAAATTCAAAGAGCCAACACTGAAGCGCCATAGGCATTCAAACAATTTTTAAAACAAAGATTCAGGTAGAGTTTTGGAGTGATGAAATGCTTCTGGAAACATCGTGATACTGCTTTCAACCCGAAGTAAAAAACTTTGGAATGGTAGCTATGCCAAGATCCTGATATACTAATTGATACTTCCGATACTGGCATCTTTCGCCGATATCATTCTACTTATAAATTTATTGGCAGCGAGCTTCGGTACCCTAGTAGCAAGTATTTCTTATATTCTTATCTACTATATTATATTCAGTTTTATCGATATAGCGGGCGCCGAACTTGCATTTGCTTTTGAAAAGAAAATCACATAAAGCTTACCTGGATGGTCCCGCCGAGATTAGTATACCGACAACTTATACCTATATTCTATTGAAATCATTTAATAAAGCAATTAAAGGTGAGTTGCAAGGCTGGGGAACTTTAAAGAGAACCGGTAGAGTAAAAGAGGTTGCAACAGCAAATTGACCCGCATTGAATCTACTTACTCACACCGAATCAGGCTTTCGGCGAGGCCAATCCGCTTATTGCTTTATAACAGTATCTTCGTCATGTCCTCACTTAACATAATTTCATCATGAATTTTAAAAATAGAACTGCATTTATTACAGGGGCTTCCCGGGGAATAGGAAAAGCAATAGCTTTAAAGCTGGCAAGCGAAGGAGCTAATATTGTTATCGCGGCAAAATCCGTTGAAGAAAATCCAAAGCTTGGGGGCACGATCTATTCTGCTGCAGAGGATATTGAAAAAGCCGGTGGTCGGGCATTAGCCGTTCAATGCGACATCAGGTTTGAAGACCAGGTACAGACAGCAGTTGATAAAGCAATCTCAGAATTTGGAGGAATAGACATACTCGTTAATAATGCGTCGGCTATTTCATTGACAAAAACAGAACAGACAGAAAGTAAAGCGTTCAGTCTGATGCATGACATCAATGTAAAGGGGACATTTTTTGTAAGCAAAGCTTGTATACCACATTTGAAGAAAGGCAACAATCCACACATTCTTAATCTGTCTCCACCAATTAACCTCGATAAAAAATGGTTTACAAACCATCTCGCCTACACGATGAGCAAATATGACATGACGATGATTGCCATAGGCCTTGCAGGTGAGTTAAAAAAATATAACATTGCTGCTAATTCTCTATGGCCTAAAACTACTATTGCAACTGCGGCGGTACGAAACTTGCTGGGCGGAGAGGCGCTCATCAATATGAGCAGAACGCCTGAAATAATTGCGGATGCAGCTTATTACATTTTAAGCAGAGCTTCTTCTGAATGTACTGGTAACACTTTTATTGACGAAGAAGTGCTAGCATCTGAAGGAGTAACCGATCTTGACAAATACGCAGTAACCAAGGGTGGCAAGCTTTATACAGACCTTTTTCTTTAATGGAAATCAGGAGCTAACCATTTTTTGTAATCGTAAAAGCAAAGTTTCCATTTTTTCAAAAACATTTTCGTAGGATGGAATTTCATTGCCAGTATATAGAACGAAAAGAGTCATAAAAATTTCCTTCTCCGTCAGCTCTTTCGTTAGGGGTAATTTTTGCAGTCGATATGCTTCTCTCATTAGCCTTTTAATCTTATTTCTATCGGTTGCCTTTTTAAAATTTTTGATACTCACGGAAAATCCTACTTGCAGATATGACGTATTCTTTTCAGGAAAAAGATATACAACTCTGAACGGAAAATGGGAAAAGGATTTGCCCTCTTTAAAAATGGATGCAATTAATTTCCGGCTTTTCAGCTTCTCCGCTTTCTTAAATGTGAAGTCGTGTGAAATAATGAATGATTAATTAGTAAAAAATCATTTGAAATTAAAAAAAATAGCTCCGTAATGGAGCTATTTAATAATGTTATGCTGAAGGAAGTTTATTTCTTACTTCCGTGTTCATCAGAAACTGAAAGCTTATGGCGCCCCTTTTTTCTGCGGCTTGCCAAAACCTTACGACCATTGGCAGTAGCCATACGCTGTCTGAAACCATGAACGCTTTTACGCCTGCGCTTGTGAGGCTGATATGTACGTTTTTTACCTGGCATTCTGTATTATTTTTCCTTATGATAAAATTTGATTCCTCCGCAGCTGGGCACCATCCCGGCTGTTGTGAAAGGGCAGCAAAAGTAATAAAAGAATTGCAAATTTCAGGGACTTTTGTTGGAATTTTTACCGCTATTCAGATCGCTCCGGCGCAGTGTTTTACTGTGCATTCGCAAGGTACACATGTTGAGAATGAACCTCTTTTCCAAAAAAGACTTCCGAATGTTTATCAAAGTCAGCCGGTGAATCAGTGGTGAAAAAACTCAGGCTTCCATTTGTGCTGCAACGTTTAGCCAGGTCTTTGTGGCGGTCAAGATAATCGAAGAGGCTTTCAGCAACAATTTCGCCTTGCGAGATAATTTTAATGCCCTGTGGCGAAAACTTTTTTATTTTATTTATAAGCAATGGATAATGGGTACAACCTAATAAGATCGTATCTATTTTATCAGAATTTTTAAGAAGCTCTTTCAAATCCTTTTCTATAAAATAATCTGCACCTTCAGAATCATATTCATTATTTTCTACGAGGGGGACCCACAAAGGGCAGGCATGCTGGTAAACTTTGATGTCAGGAAAAAATTTCTCAATTTCGATAGGGTAAGATTGAGATTGTACCGTTCCGTTAGTACCCAACACACCTACATGCTTTGTCTGGGTGAAATTGCCTACAAGTTCTACCGTTGGCCTTATGACTCCCAACACTCTTTTGTCTTTATCAATTTCGGGTAAATCATTTTGCTGGATAGTTCTAAGCGCTTTTGCTGAAGCCGTATTACATGCAAGGATAATTAGGGGACAATTTCTTTCAAACAACCATTTTACCGCCTGCAGCGTGTATTCATATACAGTTTCAAAAGATCTAGGACCATATGGCGCACGTGCATTATCACCCAGATAGATATAATCGTATCCCGGTAGCTTTTTCGCGATTTCTTTTAATACCGTGAGCCCGCCATAACCCGAATCAAAAACACCTATGGGAGATAATTTGTCCATTTGCCAAAAATAAACAAGCCATCCTGTTAAAGAATGGCTTGCATAATGTATTAATATAAAAGTTATTTTTTTGTTGCCGGACTTGTGGGTGTCGCTACCGGTTCTTTGAGACCAAGCTTTTTTCTTACTAATGGACCAATATCACTCGAAGGCGGCATTATTATTAACGCTTCTCTCGGAAGAACGTAAGTAAAGCCGTTTTCTTTAGCCACATCTTCGATAGCTGCTTGTAACTTCTTCTGAATAGGTAAAGATAGTTCCTGCCTTTTTTGTTCAAACTGATTTTGTATTTTCTGGTCTTCACCACTTAAGTCCTGCACCTGCTTCTGCAATTCTGTTCTTTTCACTTCTTTCAAGCTTGCACTCATTGTAGCTGAGTCTTTGTAGAATTTCTGCACAGCTTCATTCAAAGCAGTTTGCTTATCCTGGCCATTTTGATATAGTGATTTTTGATAGCTATCAAGTTCTGTTTGCACAGTTGCTGCTTCAGGCATTAATTGAATAACTTCATCGGCGCTTATGTAGCCAATCTTTTGAGCATTAACTGCATTCGAGAAACCAAAAATTCCTGCGGACATTAAAACGAGTGTAATGATCTTTTTCATTGTTGTTTTTAAGATTTGTTTATATAAAGTAACTAAAAACGCTTTTTGGGCTGCATGCGCATTTGCCTTTCGCATTTATTTAACACCTAATTCTTTCAACACATCATCACTCTTGTCAAGTTTTGGGTCGGCAAAGATAACGGTAATTCCCTCACTTTTATCCAAAATAAAATCATATAATTTTGAAACTGCCAGCTTCTGGACTGCGTTGTAAACCCTATCCTGTATTGGTTTTATAAGCTCTTCCCTTTTCTTGAATACATCTCCCTCGTAACCGAACCGCTTTCTTTGCAGATCTCTTAATTCTTTATCCTTATTGAATAATTCATCCTCGCGCTTCTTTTTAAGTTCATCACTCAGCATTACCTGCTCCGCATCATACTCTTTATACATACGATCAAGTTCTGCAGATTTCTGGTCGATCTCCTGTTGCCATTGTTGGCTGAACTGGTCAAGTTTTTCCTGTGATGACTTATACTCCGGCATTTTTTCAAGAATATATTTCGAATCGATAACCGCATATCGCTGCCCAAATGAGCTCGCTGTAGCGAATAAGCATAATAATAAAATGATCGGGGAATTTTTCATACTTCCTATTTTTAAGAAATTTTTTATTCTGGTTCCTGGCCCAGCATAAAGGTGAATTTTGCGGCACCCTTAAGCCCGGTTGTAGAGTTAATCCTGTCTAACCCTATACCATAATCGAAGCCAAGCAAGCCAAACATCGGCAAGAAGAAGCGCATTCCGACGCCGACGGATCTGCGTAATTTAAAGGGATTGTAATCTTTAAAGCTGTACCATCCGTTTGCCGCTTCAAAAAACCCAAGTCCGTAGATTGTACTACTGGCACTGGTGCTAAATGGATATCTTAACTCCAAAGTATATTTATTGAATATCGTAAAGAATTCTCTTGCACTGCTTTGGTCAGGATTGATCTTGGGATCTGAATTATCGTAAACAGGATACCCTCTATGTGCAATAATATCATATCCGAGTAGACCGTAGTTATTACTTAGACCTGCATCACCAATCTGGAACCGCTCGAAGGGTGAAGTAATTGTCTTAGTGGAATATCTTCCCAGGAAACCATATTTAGCTGCCGCTTTAAATATAAACTGCTTATTCTTATCTGGTCCACGCCCCTGGCCAATAGGCACATACCACTCAGCCGTAAACCTTTCTTTGTGAAACTCTACAAACTTGTATTGTTCTCCTTCATGTTGTTGGTAGTCCGGACCATGAAATAATGAATACGGAGGTGTTAGCTGCGCACTCAATATGAAATTAGATCCGCTTGTTGGGAATATAGGATTAGGGCCTGCCGAATTACGTGCAAGTGTAATTTTGAAACTTATGTTGTTGGAAATTCCATTAGTAAGGCCGGGAAAAATGTTATAATTTTTTAGATTATACTGTTGGAAATTTAACTGGTATATCAAAGCAAAAAAGTCATCGGGCCATTTAAGTTGCTTACCCAATGATACACTAAAACCTGTCGTTCTTATAAACGACGAATCGGCATAAGAACGGTCATAATATCCAAATGGATTATAAGCATTAGCATACTTTGTATCGTAATAGCTTATTGTAAATGAATTTCTTTTTTTACCTCCAAGCCATGGCTCGGTAAACGAGAAATTATAAGACCTGAATTGTTTTCCATTACTCTGTGCACGCAAGCTTAGCTTTTGTCCGTCACCGCTAGGCAGTGGTTGCCACGCCTTTTTATTGAAAATATTATAGATAGAAAAGTTGTTAAAAGTAACGCCAAGCGTTCCCGTAAGGCCGATTCCTCCACCAAATCCGGCCGATAATTCTAACTGGTCTGAAGATTTTTCCTGTAGCCCCCATGTAATATCCACGGTACCGTTGTCCACATTAGGCACGATGCCTGGATTAATCTTCTCAGGATCGAAATATCCCAACTGCGAGAGCTCTCGTTGCGTTCTTATAATATCGGCCCTGCTAAATTTATCGCCGGGCACAGTCCGCAGCTCACGTCGTATTACGTAATCTTTTGTCTTATCATTCCCTGTTATTTCTACCTTACCTATTGTCGCCTGCGGTCCCTCGCGAACACGAATTTCGTGATCAATGGTATCGTTGTAAACAGCAGTCTCCACAGGAGTAATCTGGAAAAACAAATAGCCGTCGTCCTGGTAGAGGCTGCTTATATCACCGCCCTCCGCTGAAGGAATTACACCCAATTTTTTATTAAGCGTTTCAGCATTATAGCTGTCACCCTTTTTGATACCTAACAATACATTTAAAATGGAATCAGAATATTTAGTATTTCCTTTCCATGCTATATTTCCGAAATAATAATGGTGCCCTTCATTCACTTTAATCGCCACATCAAGATTACCGGCATCGTTGTAAGTAGTATCGTTTACAATAACGGCATCTCTAAAGCCCAAAGAGTTATAGTAATCAAGTATCTTCTGTTTATCCTCCAGGTATTTTTTGTCGTTGAATTTGGCAGAGCTAAGAAATTTAAACCGAACGTAGGGGTCAAGCAATTCCTTCGTTTGAGATGGTATAAGATAACCATTCGTACGAAGATATTCGCTGAAAGTAAGCCTGTTACTTTTGGCTGAATCGTAAACGTTACCATTATCAGAAGGGAAAAAAGTAAGCCTGCTCTTTTCCTTCGTGCCCTTCATCTGCTTCTTTAATTTAAGATCCGGCACTGCTTCGTTGCCTGCGAAGTATATATTATTTACTTTAACCTTGCCGTTTTTATTTACAACAAATAAGATGTTAATACCATTGGTCGATTTACTGTCTTTCGATGCCTGCACCTCAACCTCTACATTCCTAAAACCTTTATCTACATAGAATTTTTTAATAATACCAACCGCAGACTTTTTCAGGTTTTCTGTAACGCGTGTTTGCCTGTTCTTAGCCAGGCCAAGCTTTGTTGTAATTTCATCAGCCTCACTTTTTGAAATGCCTTTAAATTTAAAAGCCGTTAATGTAGGCCTGTCAGTTATATTTATTTCTACCGACAAATTTTTACCAGAAAGGTTGGTAAAATAAACTTCAGCGTCAGCTATCAATCCCTGTTTCCATAAGTTGTTAATGGCTTTTGAAAAATTATCGCCACCAGGCACCATCACCTTATCGCCTACTGCAAGGCCACTTATAGAGATGATTAGATTGGGATCAAATGATTGTGTACCGGTAACTTTAATATCCGATACAATATACTCGGTAGGGGCTTTCGCATTAAATATGTTCTCAAGATCTACGTTCACTGAAGACACCGGTGTAGTATCTCTAGTGTCAATAGTTTGATTTGATAAAACCGGAACAGTATCCGAAATTGGTAATGAATCGGGCTTGGTAGCCAAGATATTGCTTGTATCAGCAGGGACCTGCGCTGACGCGTTAGTTTTGGCAGTAAGAGATAGTGCTACTAAGACTAAAATCTTGTAGATTTTGGGCATCAAATCGATTTTTATAGGAGGGCAAGTTAAATTCAATTATTAAAAGTATTTGTTAAATCAGCCTTGCAACAAGGCTCGCAGAGGTTTTAAAAAATAAGAATGAAAGGGATAAAATCGATTGATAATAATTGTTTTTAGAGTTGTTCGCTGGTTTTACCAAACCTTCTTTCCCGGTTTTGATAATCAACAATCGCTTCGTATAAATTTTCTTTTCGGAAATCAGGCCAAAGCGTATCTGTAAAATATAGTTCGGAGTAAGCCAATTGGTATAATAAAAAGTTGCTAATCCTGTATTCACCACTTGTTCTTATCATAAGTTCGGGATCAGGAAAGCCGGTAGTGCAAAGATGTTTTTCAAACACTGCAGCGGTAATGTCTTTAGGATCGAGCTTACCATTTTTTACTTCATATGCTATTTGCTGTACTGCATAAGATATTTCCCACCGGCTGCTGTAACTCAACGCCATTATGAGATTCATCCTTGCATTATCTTTCGTTTCGTCACATGCCTCCTGCAATTCCTTCTTTGCAGACTCTGGTAGCAGGTCGGTATTGCCTATTACAAAAAGCCTAATGCTGTTTTTATTTAAAGTCTCCGTTTCTTTTCTTATAGTTTGGACCAATAATTCCATCAGCCCCGTCACTTCATCCTTCGGACGGTCCCAATTCTCTGTACTAAAAGCATAAAGCGTGAGATTCTTAACACCGAGCTCAGCACAACCTTCAACTATATTGCGAACACTTTCTACGCCGCTAAAATGACCAAACAGCCTGTCTTGACCCTTCTCTTTTGCCCAGCGGCCATTACCATCCATTATAATGGCAATGTGGCTTGGCAACTTATCCAAATTAATTTTGTCTTTAAGGCTCATTACTTATTCTAAAAAGCTTGTTGGAGCTCGAACGGCATATGCAAGGGGGGCAAAAGTAACAAAATTCCGGAGTTCGTAGAGAAAAGATCTTAAAAGCAAACCCTTATCTATACATAGCACAAATGACATGAGATTAGTGCTTTCACGTCATGATTGATTACGACTATTGGGCCTGTGGGCAACGATAGGTTATAATGTTGAATGAAACTCCAACCTCGGCAATAGCATACTGATCTTTTTGCTTGCTGAACCCCCTTTGACGTCCTTCAACACCAATAGGAGTGCCCAATTCAAAAGACCGGTCCTGGAGTATCGCGGCAATTGAAGGAGGGTTTTGAGATGGAAATTTATCTATACCTACATAGGTTTTGCTCACATCATCCAGGTAATCTGTGGTGGTGAACCTGTGAGCTATCTCAAAAGAAACATTTATCTTATCAGTTATTGCGTATTTAACACCAAAGCCAATGGGTATGCAAACGGCCATTGAGCCATAAGCTTTCCGTCCGTCGTAGAAAGTTTCACCCTCAGTATTTAGCGGACGTAAGTAATATTTTTCGCCACTGTAAAAAGCATAAGGATCATAACTAAAAATGCCCACACCGAGCGTTGCATACGGTGTAAACGCGTGGTCAGGGTCTGTCGGAATAAATTTAAAAAAATTAAAATCTCCTCTTAAAGCAAATTCAAAAGTATTAGTATTAAAGCTAAGGTTTCTTGTACGCTGGTATTCATTTTGACTGTATTGGTCACTATAACCGAGCTGAGCATAATGTGCAGATATGCGAAGTGCAGTATAATTGCCGAATTGCTTTCTTACAAAAAGCCCCAAAGCAATTTTTGGTCTGTTGAATGCAGCTCTGTTGTTAAGATCTCCAAAATAATGAGCAACTCCGCCAGTTATGCCTACCTCACCTTCCTGTACGTATTCGTATTGGGCACTTGCTGAAAGGTTAGATGCCAGTACAATTAAAAGAATAACAGGGAATCTTTTCATAAGGGTACAAAATAAAACAATGTTAGGGTAACGAAGAAACGGAGTTTTAATTATTTAAGAAAGTTAAAACTTCAATTTTAAAAAAGTGAGGGCAGAATCCTTTCAAAACACGTCAGTTTCTTTTATCAAAGCCCCATGACAGCTTGTTTCGCAGCGTTTGTAAAAAATTGCTCTCATTAAGTCTCACGAGATTAATATTGAATGTTTCTTTACGAATAGCAAGCAATACCTCCTTGGTAACAATTTCCCGCCGGCTATCAAGCGTGCAAAGAAAGCCATCAGTTCTGCCTTCTACTTCAAACGAAATGATCGCATTGTCGGGTACCACTAATGGGCGTATGTTCAAATTGTGGGGCGAAACTGGTGTAATTACGAAGCTTGCTGATTCAGGAAAAACTACTGGGCCGCTACAACTAAGGGAATATCCCGTTGATCCGGTGGGTGTTGAAACTATCAAACCATCTGCCCAATAAGTATTAAGAAACTCCCCGTTAATGTAGGTATGTATCTTAATCATTGGCGATGTGTCTTTCTTATGAATGGTGAATTCATTAAGAGCGAAAGCAAGTCCGTTGAATAATGGCATATTAGCATCGAGGTGCAAAAGCGTTCTTTTGTCAGGCATAAAAGTTCTCTGCACCAGCGCTTTTACTGCAGTATCCAGTTCGTCTTTACCGATACTTGCGAGAAACCCGAGCCTGCCATAGTTAATTCCTAATACAGGAATGCCCTTATCACCTACAAAAGTGACTGCGTCGAGCAATGTGCCGTCGCCGCCAAGGCTTATAATAAAATCAATATCTTCAAGATCTTCAGGAGAATTGAATGTAGAATACCTGGTGGTGATTTTGATTGACGAATAAAACTGGTTGAAAAAATCCTGGAACACAACTGGTTCGATGTTATATTTTGCGAGCTCTGCAAGCAATAATTTTAATCCCTCCAGTTGTTCCGATTCTATTCCACGGCTATAAATCGCTATTCGCATATTATTTCGGGATTGACACTAATCTTTAAAATAATTTAAAGACCAGGACCTAGTTATGTAAAAATAAACCCTTTTGACCTAATTGATTTAAACTAAACTCGATGCTTAATTTAAGATCGTAGAGTGTAAGAATATCGATGCCAGCGCCACCTGAGTATAGAAAGCGATTGTTAAGTCTTGTATCAAATTCGGGTTGAATGTAGGCATAACCCATATCGCCAAACGCTTTTGCATAGATCGTAAAAGGCAACCTGCCATATGTTTCAGATTTTAAAAAAGTGGGAATATAAAACCTGAGAATTTCTTTTTTTACGTCGAGCTTTGCTAAGGCATGAGCTACACCGTCAATAACAAACAGTTCATCTCCGCGAAGAAAATCATCCTTGTATCCAAGCGCCCGTCGATTATAGTATGGCTGTTTGAAAGGCAATTTTACTTCTCCCGAAATTCTGAAACTACTATACCACTTGTGCGCATACGTGGCGTAGAAACTGCAGGTGGCGCGAAGCGAAAGACGATTGATATTTTCTTTCCATTTCAGGCCGCGTTTATTAATCGCGAAAGATGACCAATGACCTTTAAGTGGGTAAAGTATATTGTCTACATCGATAAACTGAAGCTTGTACTCCAGCTCGGGAAAATTTTGAAAGTTTTTATCTTCATTAAAAAAGCCCGGATTGTTTTGAACAGAAAGAATCGAGTCATCAATTTTTATGTGCCGGAATGCTAATGTAAAGGCTTCCCGTTTTTTCAAGCCTTTTCTGGAGAGATATGAGGCGCTTAAGAACCATTCATTTTTTACAAATTCTTCATTCTTGAAATAAACAAGATTGTTCTTATCATCAGTCATGATGGGAATCTGCCGGGTTTGTGAAAGGCCGCCATCTACAGAAACACCTTCAGTAAGAGAAGGATTTGAATAAGGAGCCCTGTAGTTAAAAGATATGTTTCTTGTAAACCCATTTATGACGGTAATAGCAAACTGGTCATTTCTTCCGCTAGCATTTTTATGGTAAAAGCGAATACCATAACTGACTCTGTCAAGGCTTGCATTATACTTTTCGATCCATTCGTTATAAGACCTGTCAGCCAATTGGAACACAGGTATTGGAAAAATATACCATCGTTCTACAACTTCTACCACCACGTCGAAATCGCCGCGGCCAAACATTAAGGGATAGACATTCACTTTTACGAACAACGTCGTGTTGTAGATAAAGCTGCGTGAGGCTTCAAGAGCTCCGGAGATTTCTGAAAGCTGCAATGAATCACCAGGCTTCACCCGCATCTCTCTTAAAATGATATAGGACTTTGTTTTTTTATTTCCACGAATTAAAATGTTTTTAAGGTAAAGTTTTCCCGATGAATCAACAGTGCTATGTTGAGATGCCGTGCCATCCTGCGTTTGGCCCTCTTGCGAATAAACCTTTATTAAAGATGTACTTACTAACAAGCAGATTAAAAAAATATAATGGCGAAAGACAGGCAACTTACTAATCTCGCCTCTTGAGAATTTTGAATAAAAATGTGAACAGAAAATTTGCGGTTGGAACGCCATTAAATATCCAGGTAATTCATTAAATGTCGGTAATTACTATCAATATCATTCTCAAATAATTGTTCCCCTGAATACCAGGAAACCGAGTAATCATATCTTTCAAACGAGGCTATGAGGGTAGAAATTTCTCTTTTATTTATGCTAATAGTTACCTGCAATAACAGGCTTTCAGGCAGAGTAGTGATATTTAAATGCAGCATGATTGCACCATCACTTTCTACAATACGGTTTATTTCAGAAAGGTTGAACTTGCTGGGTTCCATTCGCAATTCGATCATAGCACCAGGTTCATTTGCTCCCGAAAAATCACCAAGCGCTGTCAGCAGAGATTGACCTGATATTGTTCCTACCAATTCGTTTTCTTCATTCACCACAGGAATCACATTTGTTTGATATGTGCTACTGATACTAACAGCCTGTAGAAAATGTTTATTAGAACTAATGGAGGCAGGAATAAAATCATTTTGAAAAAGCTCGATTGGGGCTTTGGTGTTCTCTTCATCCACCAAGTCGTCTTCACTTACCAAGCCAAGATAAACCTCTTCGGAAACTACCGGAAGGTGCGTTAATTTAAAATCGGTCATAAGCTGCAGGGCTTTCGCGACCGTATCAGTGAGTTTTAATTGCGGAATGATGTTACTAGTAAGTTCATGTGCTAACATTACAGCGTTTCAAATTAGAACGTGAGAAAATCAAAAACCTTGCTAATAAGACCAAAAAAATCACAGAAGTGTTGCAGCAGACACATTTAATTTTGAAAGGAAACCACTTAATATCCTGTTAAACTCGCCAGGCACCTCCATCATCGGGGCATGACCGCACTTGTCAATAAAATGAAGTTCGCTGTTTGGTATAAGCTTATTAAATTCTCTTGCTACAAATGGTGGGGTGATAGTATCATTATTTCCCCATATTAGACAAGTGGGCTGCTTAATCTGGTTGAGTTCTTCCCCAAGATTATTTCGGATAGCTGATTTAGCGAGAGCGATAATCTTGATAACTTTTAGCCTGTTATTGGTAATTTCAAAACATTCGTTTACTAATTCTTCTGTGGCCATTGCGGGATCGTAGAATGTAAGCTGGGTCTTCTTGCGAATATATTCTTTGTCGCCACGCTTTGGGTAGCTATCGCCCATACCATTTTCAAATAATCCGGAACTACCTGTAAGAATAAGTGATTTTATCTTTTCAGGATGCTTAAGGATATATATCAATGCAACGTGGCCACCTAAAGAGTTTCCAAGTAAATGGATATTATTATACTCCCGGCTTTCTATAAATCTGTGAACAAATTTCTGCAATCCACCAACCGAGGTATGAAGAAGATCAAGCTCGAACAGCGGTAGTATAGGAACAATCACCTTATTTGTTCTGCGGAAGTACTCTATTAAATCTCCGAAATTACTCAGGGCGCCAAAGAGTCCATGAAGCAATAAAAGCGGTTCTCCTTCACCAACTTCTATAAACTTAAACTTGCCTTCTTGTTGAATTTGATATTCCATTTTTTGCGGTGGCCCTTTGGTGTTATTTAGCTGTACCTAAATAACGCTAAAATAAATGTTTCTATGCAAATGGATAAATAATATTTAACGCAAGCACTTGTCTATACAGGTTTTTTTGAGAGACTATCGAAAAAATCTTCTAACTGTAAAAACAGGTCTTTAAAGACCGGGATGATCTTTCCAAGGTTGTTAATTACCATAGGTCCCCATGGCGAAACGTATTTGTAGGTATAAGAGTCTTCGATCGTGTGAGGATTTATTAGACGCATTTTATCAGCAAAAAATAATACGGTACTGAATATGATTATATAAATAATAATATATAAAAATATACCCAGTAATCCGTCGAGCCATCCCAGCATGGCAAGCTGAACTGTTTTCTTAACTAGTTTTGCTCCGAGGCCAACTAAGAGAATTACAACAATAAAAACGAGGAAGAAAGAAAGCAGAGGCAGCCATTTTGAAGCATGCATTCCTTTGCCTTCTAAGTACACTGCGACAACTGCAGAAAACTTGAGCGCCGCCGCCAATCCTATAATAAAAGCAAGTAATGAAAATATACCAACAATAAAGCCTTTGCTGAATCCCTTGAAGATCGCAATAATCATAACTATTATGAAGGCAACATCAATGATCATAAAAGAAATATAAAAGTTGCGATACCCGATTACATTTTTTCGCTAATAAAATCAAGTAATGCAGATCAGTTTATTTCGCCGAAATCATCTCCTTAACAATAGCGGCAATTGCTTTTCCATCTGCTTTGCCTGCGAGTTGCTTATTGGCAAGACCCACGAGTTTGCCCATGTCTGATGGTGAGGTTGTACCACTTTCATCCACAATTTTTTTAACGGCTGACTTTAGTTCATCACCACTTAGTTGCTTCGGTAAAAACTTCTCAATTACTTCAATTTCTTCTCTTTCTTTAGAAGCAAGGTCTTCCCTGTTTTGCTTTTCATAAATTTCCAGCGAATCCTTCCGCTGCTTCACTAACTTCTGCAAAAGCCTAATCTCATCGTCCTCTTTTATTTCACCTTTGAAGCCTTCAGCTGTTTTTGTGTTGATGATTGCGGCTTTTATCGCCCGCAATGATCTTAAAGATTTTTCATCTTTTGCAAACATCGCCGTTTTAAGATCAGTCATTACTTTTTCTTCGAGGCTCATTTATTGTAAAATTTTAGTTAAGAATCGTATCGTAATCAAAGCAGGCTTTTATTTGTTTCGCTCTTTTTCCATATCCACAAATTTCTGATGAAAGTCCTTTGCAAATGACTTGATGTCACCAACAAGCACATCGTTGTTGGTTGCTCTTTTAAAAGTATCGGCCATGGTAATAAATACCTGGTAATAAAAATCTGCCATTTCATCCACCATCATATCCTTGGTCCAAAGATCTACCCGCAAAGCTGACTTATCAGTGGCATCCCAAAATGCAAGTAACATAGCTTTTGATTTTTGAGGATCATGAGCACTACTGCCTTCTGCCCGCCAGTTTATTTGTTGAGGTACCTTATCCTTATCAAGTTCAACGTCGATCGTTATTGTAGAAGTTGCCATAATGCCTGCGAAATTAATACTATTGTAAACACCAGTAAAGATCGGATTATATCAACCGAAACCGGAACAGCATTAAATGCCACCCGAAAAAAGGGTTGCCTTTTGAATAGCTTTCAAAATATTACCGGCAGTATAATCCCAATTGTAATGCTCAAGATGTTTCTTTCCTTTCTCAATAAGATCTATCCTGAGCTTTTCGTCTTTAAACAGCAACATCATTTGTACGGCTATCTCTTTAAAATTTAAAGGATTTGCAAGCAATGCAGCATCACCGGCAATCTCCGGTATAAAGCCAGTAGACGAGGTTACTATTGGCACTCCGCATTTCATAACATTGAAAAGTGAACTGCCGAAATTATCAACAAGTGGTATATGTACAGCACCCCATGCAGACGCCACTATTTTTGAATGCTCATCGCTCGCAAGATCTTCAAGAACTCTTAGGTCATCCCGGAATTTGAATGTCTTCAGCGCTAAAACAAATTCCTTGTCAAGGATTTTTGAATCGCTCGCAATTAATAACCGCATTCCACTCTTCTGTCTTTTTTTAAATGCTGAAAAAGCTTTTAGCAAATTAATAAGAATACTCCCAGGATGAAACTGTCCAAAAGAAACAAAGTACTCATTGCCGTTAGCATACTTTTCTTTCACCAGTTCTCTTTCCAAATATGAAACAGGGAGATAATTTTCATCGGCAGCACTATAAGCTACCTGTATTTTATCAGGAGGTATTTTATATTTTTCAATGCAAAGCTTTTTCACAAACTCTGATGTAGTTACAACACTTGAGGACTTCTTAAGAAATCGAGGTACATATTTTTTATTAAAAGCTATTTGACTTTTTTTTAGCGATGGAGGGTGATATAGAAATGAAAGATTTGTGGAGAATAAAAGTTGAGGCACTCGCGTAGTGAATGAACAAAAATCATTTGTCATGAATACATCCGCTTTCAATTTTCTTAATAGTAATGGCGCTTTGAAATTGTACCAATAAAGCCAGCTTAATGGAGTCTGTTTTTTCGGACCCGCAATGTGCATCTTCACATTTGGCGGCAAGTTATTTTTATGAGTTGACGGCTCTTTGTTTAATAAAATAAAAGAATGATTACGTTGCTGTTTCGCTATTTTTTTAACAACTTCTGATATATAATTTTCACCATTGCCAGGTTCCTGTTCGTTAAGAAACCTGCTATGTATCACAATTACCATGAAAGAATTTTAAGGCTTAAAAATCACAAGCCCATTCAATGAAACTAATTAGCGGAGCACTTTTAGTTTTACGGTTTCAATTCTTGTTTCACTTACGCTTAAAACATCAAATTGATAGTCGTCGATTATGATACGATCTTTTTGTCGTGGAATAGATTCAAACTGGTTGATGATATACCCGGATAAAGTGCCGGATTCTTCATCTTCTCTAAATTTTAAATCATATTTATCCGTAATATAATCCAGCTCAAGCCTTCCACTGAATAGATATTCGTTAGAAGAAATTTGTTTATCTACAAATTCGTCCGTGAGATCATATTCATCTTTGATATCTCCAAAAATTTCTTCCAAAAGATCTTCCATTGTAACAATGCCGGCAGTACCCCCAAATTCATCCACTACCCACGCTATACTTTTTCTTTCCTTGCTGAATTTGTTTATCAGATCCGTAGCACTCATACTTTCAGGGATGGTTGGTATCGGGAGAAGTATCGAACGCAGGTCAGTTGGGTTCTTAAATAGATCAAGCTGGTGAATGTACCCTAAAATGTTATCAATGTTATCATCATATACCACAATCTTACTCAGCTTTGTTTCTATAAACTTATTCTTTACCGCTGTAACGCCTGCCTTTATATCGATCGATTCTATTTCCTTACGGGGAATAAGACATTCCCGTATTTTAATTTCTGCTAAGGATAAAACGTTTTCAAAAAGTTCATTGTTCTTTTCGGTATTTTCTTCGGTATCGTGAAGTTTATTTTGCTGTACAAAATGCTCAAGGTCTATTTTGGTAAATACCTCGTTCTTATTGTGAAGCTTAACATTGAAAATATATTTAAGCATCCACTCTGTAATACTCACAAAAAATGAAGCTATCCATGATAACAAAGAATAAAAAAAGCTAACTATGAAAGTGATTATTCCACTGCTAATAACGGCATTATTTTTCGAGCGAAAGAAAGCTTTAAAAGTAAATTCGAAGATGAGGAGCAGGAATGTTGAAATAACCGTTTCCACCAACAACATGATATAAGGATCTTCAACGCCCCAAAACTTCCATACACTATCAAGAATTTCACTCCAGAGAAGCGCATATACAACCAGCAGGATATTCAATGCTATTAAAGTAGTACCTATGAAACGGGTTGGCGCATCCATAAATTCCGACCACATTTTACCAGAGTAGCTTCCCTGCTTTCTTTTCAACTCAACTGAAAGCTTGCTTACAGACACAAATGCAGTTTCAATGCCGGCGAAAAAACCAATCAGGATAAGGGAGGCTGCTATAGATATAATCGATGTCCAGTCCATATTGTAAAATTATAGAATTGCGATGAACAGTATCTATTTTGGTTCTTCATGTAAAAATGTGGTAACGATCTTTTCCGTTTCCTTACATGCCACCTCAAAATTATTGTTGATTACTACGTGCTCAAAATAAGATTTGAATGTAAGCTCAAAGGCAGACTTGTTAACCCTTGCCTGCAAAGATTCGTCAGTTTCAGAACCACGGCTTTGTAACCTGTTTTTTAATTCTTCAAGTGATGGCGGCTGAATAAAAACTGAAAAAGTGTTCACAGGATATTGCTGCTGTACATGAATGGCTCCCTGTACGTCGATGTCAAGAACAGGCACTTTTTCAGTTGCCCATATTCGTTCAATTTCATCTTTCAATGTTCCGTAATATTTGCCCTCGTAAACCATTTCCCACTCCAAAAATTCTTTATGATGAATTTTCTCCTTGAATTCCTTCTCTGAGATAAAATAATAATCTAATCCATCCTTTTCATTATCACGTGGCCTCCTTGTTGTTGCAGAAACCGAGAATGCCAGCTGCGGAAATTTTTGCATGAGGTGATGAATGATCGAAGTTTTACCCGCTCCCGATGGTGCTGTAATAAGAATAATTTTGTTATAACGTTTTGCCATACTTGCCGCTCTTAAGACTCTTAAGATTTATGTTGAAAATATCTTTGCTCTTCAAGGTTTTATCTTCTTATAATATTTGCACCCAATGATAGTAAACGGTTGTCAATATCCTGGTAGCCGCGATCAATTTGTTCAATATTTTGAATCACACTTTTACCTTCAGCGCTTAGTGCGGCAATGAGCAAGGCTACGCCTGCCCGTATATCGGGGCTGCTCATCTCGATGCCTTTTAGATTATACATCCTTTCAAGTCCAACAACTACAGCTCTGTGTGGGTCGCAAAGCACAATGTGTGCCCCCATTTCAATGATCTTATCTACAAAAAATAACCGGCTTTCAAACATCTTTTGATGTACCAATACGCTGCCTTTGGCTTGCGTGGCGATAACCAATATCACGCTTAAAAGGTCCGGAGTAAAGCCGGGCCATGGATGATCAGAAATTGTGAGCACTGAACCATCCAAAAAAGTTTGCACCTCATAAAGTTCCTGTTCAGGTATATGAATATCATCTCCATCAAAATTCATTTGTATGCCGAGCTGCTGAAATTTTTCAGGGATTATTCCTAAGTGCTTAATACCTGCATTCTTTATGCGGATATCACTTTGAGTCATAGCGGCTAACCCAATAAACGAACCCACTTCTATCATATCCGGGAGTATTGTGTGGGTCGTGCCTGATAGTTCGGAAACACCTTCTATAAAAAGCATATTACTGGCAATACCTGAAATTTTTGCACCCATGCTATTGAGCATTTTGCATAGTTGCTGAATATATGGCTCGCAGGCTGCATTATAGATCGTGGTGATTCCTTCTGCCATTACTGCCGCCATAACAATGTTGGCGGTGCCTGTTACACTCGGCTCATCAAGCAACATATCTGTTGCTTTTAGTTGTGAAGTGCGTAAGTGGAAAAAGGATCTATCGTCATAATTAAAAGTGGCGCCCAATTTTAAAAAAGACAGGATATGCGTATCTAACCGACGGCGCCCAATTTTGTCACCACCAGGTTTTGGTATGTAGGCCTGTTTGAATCTTGCAAGCATAGGGCCGGCAAGCATAACGCTACCGCGTAGACGTCCTGTTTTATTTCTAAATTCCGGCGAAGCAAGGTAATCAGCATCTACATTATCCGCCTGGAACGTACAGGTGTGCCGGTCCTTTCTTTCAATTTTTACGCCTAAACCTTCAAGCAATTCTATCTGCAAATTCACGTCAGTAATATCAGGAATATTATGGATAGTTACCTTACCAGTTGTAAGTAAAACTGCTGAGATTACTTGCAAAGCTTCGTTCTTTGCACCCTGCGGAGTAATCTCGCCCTTCAGCTTTTTGCCCCCGATTACTTCAAATGAACCCATTACTAATTATTTCAAAAAAAGATAAAAGAATACAAAGATGCCGGATAATTCATAATTGTAAACCAATCATGGTAAATCTATTAAACGGTAATTTGCTCTATTTGCGGAAAAATAAAAAAACCCGGCCATGTTATCGGCCGGGATTGTATATCATAAAGAACAAATCAATACCGCTTCTTGGTAAATTTGTTTCTGTTGTTCCTGTTGTCTCTACCCTGGTTGTTGCGATTGTTATTTCGCTGACCAAAATTTTTCCTGTATTTACCACCAGTGCTAAACTCCTCCCTGTTATTATCGGCACGATGTTTTACAAAAGGACGATTATTGAATTCCAGTTCACCTTTGGTTATTGATGCGAGCTCCGTTTGAATATTATCATCATGAACAAGCTCTTTGTGCCAGTTACTGTAGGTTAGCTTCATGTAATAGGCGATAGCATTTGCAAATCCCTGTCTCTTGTCGCCATCTTCTTCCTGCAATGCTTTGTCTATTACTATTTCTATATTTTTCCCAAGATGATTATACTTTGGATATCGCTTCGGATAACCGAGTACCTCCGGCTTAGCTTTTAAAGTTTCACGAGTGGGTATAGGGTAGGGACTGTCCACATCTAATTTAAAATCGCTTATAAGAAACAGGTGATCCCATAACTTATGCCTAAAGTCTTCGACATTCTTAAGATGAGGATTTAAAAAGCCCATCAATTCAATAAGAGCATAAGCATTTTTCTGGCGCTTTTCCCTGTCTTCAAGAGTCAACACATATTCCACCATCTTCTGGATATGTCTACCATATTCCCTTATTTCAAGATGATTTCTTGTGGTGTTGTATTCCATGTTCTCTACGTTTTCCATATCGCAAATGTATAATTTAAAAAATTAGGGAGCAACATAGTACTCTCCTGGCAAACAATAAACGTGTGCCATGAAGTATTAGTGCTCTCGGTTTTCCCGGTCAATAATAAAATTGACTAAAGAAGATTTAAGTTCTAATTACCCGCGTCGATTTCTCAATTCTATACCTGCAATAGAAAAATGCAATTATAGCGCCGAGGCTATCTGCTGCCCAATCCAGCAAATCAAAGGTGCGGCCTGTAACAAAATATTTTTGAATAAACTCGATTGATAGCCCAAACAAGCTTGCCAGGATCATAATCCACAGAACGTACCTTATCCTTTTTGACGTCGACAATTTGTACCCAAAAAAAGGAAAGCCAAAAAGGAACACGAGAATTGCAAATAATCCCAGGTGAACTAATTTGTCAAAGTGTATGCTGGCAAGCCACCCGATTTCCGGTATATCGCTGCCAGGCAAACAGCAAAGGATAAGGATAATAAAAAACCAGGCGATGGCTGGCAAAAATTTTTTAAAAGATATTTTCCCCATTACCTGCAAATACTTTAAGCTACCACTTTTTGGTAAGCACCTGCGTCCATAAGATTTTTTACATCATCAGGATTATCCACTTTCATTTTAATCATCCATCCTTCACCATAAGGATCAGCATTTACCTTTTCAGGTTCATTTTCCAGTAATGGATTTACTTCGGTAATCGTCCCTGATACTGGCAAAAAAAGATCGCTAACCGTTTTTACGGCTTCTACTGTCCCGAATACTTCCTCCGCCGCAAGGGCTTTTCCTTTTGTTTCTATTTCAACATAAACTATATCACCTAATTCATGCTGGGCATGATCTGTAATACCTATGGTAGCGATATTGCCGTCAATAGATACCCATTCGTGGTCCTTTGTATATTTTAAATTATCAGGAAAGTTCATGCGAATTTTATTTAGAGATTGGGCTGCAAATTAATATTTTCTCCTAATTAGAAATTTTTTCATTTAATAATTTTCATTGTCATTTTTATATCATGTAAAGGCCGGTTATCGTCGTCTTTTGGAGCATTGGCAATCTTTTCAACTACATCCATACCGCTTATTACTTCCCCAAACACTGTATAATTCATATCCAAAAATGGATCACCACCAATAGTCTTGTAAAATTCCCGGTGGTTCTTTGGAATAGTTATGTGAGTCTTTTCCTCAATGCGGTCCATTTGATTATCAGTGAAAGTTTGTCCGTCCACAATGTAAAACTGTGTAGAACTGCTTGCCTTTTTAGGATTAGATTCATCTGCTTCTCTTGCGGCTGCAAGGGCTCCGCGCTTGTGAAATAAAGAAGTGTCAAACTCGGCAGGAATGGTGTAATTCAGCGCACCTTCACCGAGTCTTTCGCCCGGTTTTGCATTTTTGCTATCGGGGTCACCACCTTGTATCATAAAATTATTTACCACCCTGTGGAACAAAAGGCCGTCATAAAAATGTTCTTTTATAAGTTTTACAAAATTGTCTCGATGCAACGGAGTTTTATCTGAGAGTTGTAAAACAATTATTCCCGAATCGGTAATAAGTTCTACCCGTACTGGTTTCACTGGCACCAGTGAGGTCTTCTTGAAAGTCGAGCATGAAACCATTAAAAGGGCAAGAAAACAGGTGTAGAAATTTTTCATTACAAACTTTAAAAATCATTAAAAGGTTGGCCAATGTTTTCAAAATAAAGCAAAATATGATCCTTTAAAAAATTTTCCTGCTCCATGGTATTATATTGAGGCAAAGGTTTTAGTTGCTTGAAATGAGGCCAACCATCACTATCGTGGCCTTCGATCTTATAATAATTACTTTGTGAAAGCAGTGAGCATACAGCCACGTGCATGAGGTCCTGCTTCTGCTCTTTTGAAAATTTCTTTTTAAAATTTCCAATTTCCTGGATTCCAATCAGGAACAAGATGGCTTCTACATCGGGCTTCTTGCCAAATTTCAATATAAACTTTTCCTCCAGTGCCCACCATCTTGCCTGTAGATCGTCCTTTACTTGTTGCATGGGGGCAAAATTACCTAAAAAATTTCGCCCTGCTTTTCACTAATGCGGGTTTAAGAAACCTATAATTACAAACAATTCAGACTTAAACCTTCGCAGCTATAGCTTACTGGCACATGCTTATATTTGCGGGCTGGAAAAAAGCTGGTATTACTTTATATTTTGAAATATGTTACAGGTAAATTTTATAAAAAATAATCGTGAGCAGGTGCTGGAAAGATTGGCTGTGAAAAACTTCAAAGACATCGAACTGGTGGATAAAGTTATCACATTAGATAATGAAAGAAAGGCTTTGCAATTTGAGCAGGACGAATTGCAAGCACGGCTAAACAGTGCTTCCAAAGAAATAGGCAATTTGATGGGAAAAGGCGAAAAAGATAAAGCTGATCAAAAGAAATTGGAAGTGGGTGAGCTGAAATCACTTATTGAACCTCTAAAATCAAAATTGGAAATAGCAGAAAAAGATTTGCAAACCAATTTAGTTTTATTGCCAAATTTACCGCAAACAAGCGTTCCTAAAGGCAAGACTGCAGAGGATAATGAGATAATAAAAGAGGTTGGAGAAAAGCCCAAATTATACAAAGGAGCGGTTCCTCATTGGGACCTGGCAAAAAAATATGAGCTTATTGATTTCGAATTAGGCAATAAGGTAACAGGCAGCGGATTTCCTTTTTATAAAAACAAAGGTGCCAGGCTACAAAGGGCGCTTATTCAATATTTTCTCGACTATAACACAGCTGCAGGTTACATAGAATACCAGCCACCCCTTATGGTAAATGAAGCAAGCGCTTACGGCACCGGGCAATTACCAGATAAAGAAGGTCAAATGTATTTTGTAAATGACGATGGGCTGTATCTCATTCCCACTGCTGAAGTACCTGTGACAAACATTTACCGCAATGAAATTGTAAAAGAAGCAGACCTTCCCCTAAAAATGACGGCTTATACACCATGCTTCAGGCGTGAGGCCGGTAGCTATGGTAAAGATGTAAGAGGGCTCAACCGCGTACACCAGTTTGATAAAGTCGAGATCGTGCAGATTGTACATCCCGAAAAAAGTTATGACACTGTTGAAGAAATGGTGCTACATATTGAGAAGCTTTTGCAAAGCCTTTGCTTACCTTATCGCATTCTGCGGTTGTGCGGAGGTGATATGAGTTTTACTTCTGCTCTTACGTATGATTTTGAGGTATACAGTGCAGCGCAGGAAAAGTGGCTCGAGGTGAGTTCTGTAAGTAATTTCGAAACCTTTCAAAGTAACCGGATGAAAATCCGGTATAAAAATAATGATGGAAAAACGCAACTGGTGCATACCTTAAATGGCTCTTCGCTGGCGTTGCCAAGAATTGTAGCCGCCCTGCTGGAAAATAACCAGCATGAAAATGGAATTCTTCTGCCCGACTGTTTGCATTCCTACTTTGGTGCTAAAAAGATCGACTAACTAGCCAGCACTTTTTTCATAAAAGTTTTATTCACAGAATATCGTTAAAAATAACGGCTGTGATCTCTAATTTCGTTTAGGCATTATTAGTTTTAAAGCTGGAAAAGCTTGTTAAACTACGAACCGGTTTTGTGGTCTCACCAATTCGTGACATTGATCTCAGCATACCTTTTTTACTAAAGAATATAAAATGCCCGCATCTAATCAACTGAAAAATCAGCATTTGCTATGGAGAGCTGCCTTTGGCCCCATGG
>JBDTVF010000015.1:0-25937 GCA_040007325.1 Ginsengibacter sp.
CCAGTAGTGTTTCTCTTTCAGGAACTGGAACTGATGCTGATGGAACAGTGAGCAGTTATCTATGGACGAAAATTTCAGGCCCCACTGCAACAATTACCAGCGCTACCTCTGCAGCTACAACTGTTACTACTTTGGTACAAGGAACTTATTTATTTGAATTAAAAGTAACCGATAACCAGGGCGCAATTGGTCGAGACACAATGAAGGTTACCGTGAATGCAGCAGCCAACATTCCGCCTGTATCAAATGCAGGTGCTGATAAAACGATCACCTTACCAACCAGTAGTGTTTCTCTTTCAGGAACTGGAACTGATGCTGATGGAACAGTGAGCAGCTATCTATGGACAAAAGTTTCAGGGCCAACTGCAACCATTACTAGTGCTACCTCTGCAGCTACAACTGTTACTGCTTTGGTACAAGGCACCTATTTATTTGAATTAAAAGTTACAGATAACCAGGGCGCAATTGGTCGGGACACAATTAAGGTTACAGTGAATGCAGCCGGAAACATTCCTCCCGTTGCTAATGCAGGTACTGATAAAACGATCACCTTACCAACCAACACTGTTTCACTTTCAGGAACAGGAACAGATGCTGATGGAACCGTAAGTAGTTATTTATGGACAAAAGTATCCGGACCAGCCGCAACCATTACCAGTGCTACCTCTGCAGCCACAACCGTTACGTCTTTAGTTCAGGGTACTTATTTATTTGAATTAAAAGTTACAGATAATAATGGCGCCGTTGGCAGAGATACCCTGAAGGTTACAGTGAATGCAGCCGTAAACATTCCTCCTGTTTCCCATGCCGGCCCTGACAGAATTATTACTTTACCTACAAATATTGCCAACCTTAAAGGTGCCGGCACCGATGCAGACGGAACAGTTGTAAGTTATTTATGGACAAAAATTTCAGGGCCTGCATCCTACAATATTGTAAACAAAGTCTCGCCGGTAACTGACGTGTCAGGTCTTACAGGAGGGGTTTACTTATTTGAACTAAAAGTGACTGACAATGGTGGCTCAAATGCGAAAGACACCATGAAAGTAACCGTAAAAAGCGTAACCAATGCGGCACCAATGGCGAATGCCGGCGGTGATCAAACAATCACATTGCCAAAAGATAGTACCGTGTTAAGAGGTGATGGTATGGATGCCGACGGAGTAATAAAAAATGTGAGTTGGACTCAAATCTCAGGTCCGTCAAACAGTACCATTTCTGTTGCAGATTCTGCTGATACCAAAGTAACAAATCTTGTCGGTGGCACATATGAATTTGCATTCTCTGTAACAGATAACTCCGGCGCTGAGGCCACAGATACCGTGAAAGTAGTAGTAGCAGTACCGCGTCTTGCCTCACCCATAAACAGGGTAAAGGTTTATCCGAATCCGGTATATGATATGGCTACACTGGAAATCACTACACAAAAATCAAATGTCCCGTTAATGGTTGTAATAACTGATATGCAGGGCAAAATTGTTTATCAAAATCGTTTGTATACTACGCAAAGCATTACAACCAGTAAGATCAATATGAGTAGATTCATTAAAGGCATTTATGCGGTTACCGTTTACTTTAGCGAAAAGGAAAAACAAACTATTAAGATCTTCAGGTCTAATTAATCATTTTATCAAATGCCAGGTATGATTAAAAAGGAACACTGATTCCTTTGATTCATATTTTATGAATAAAAACTCCTGCGCTGTACCGACTGAATAATAATTATTTACTACCTTTTGGTCGTAAAAGAATATTAGAAAATCAATTCTATTTTATGGGGCCAGCATCAATGATTGTTTTAATTATTGCGGCGATTGCATTTTCGTCAATTGCCATATTGGTAGCAAAAATTGTAACACAGTCAACAACGAACCCACAAAAAGGCGAACCTTATGAATGCGGAATTCCTACGCAGGGAAAAACATGGAGGCAATTAAATGTAGGTTACTATTTATTCGCTTTAATTTTTCTTATTTTCGATGTAGAGCTTGTATTCCTTTATCCGTGGGCGGTAGTAGCAAAGCAGGTTGGATGGATTGCATTAGTAGAAATTATCATCTTCTTTTTTATTCTGTTTATGGGCTTCCTTTATGCTCATAAAAAAGGCGCTTTAAAATGGAAATAACTTTTAATTCTTTTAACCATCTTTCTGATAAGACGATTGTTTCATCTATAAACTTAACCGCTGCTTCAGATGAGTGACACCTTTGACAAATCACAAGTTCCGGTACCATCATCTTTAGAGGAATCATTTCCCGGCGAGATTCATGAAACTCCCGGCGGCGGAGTTGTTTTAAGCAAGCTTGATGATGTGATAAACTGGGCACGTTCCAATTCACTTTGGCCACTCACATTCGCAACCAGTTGTTGCGGCATAGAAATGATGGCCGTTGCATCTGCTAAATATGATTTTTCGCGCTTTGGCTTTGAAGTAGCCAGGGCCTCACCGCGGCAAGCTGATGTGATTATTATTGCCGGCACCATCGTCAATAAGATGGCACCGGTTTTAAAAAGATTGTATGATCAAATGGCCGATCCAAAATATGTGATTGCCATGGGAGCTTGTGCCATTAGCGGCGGCCCTTTTTTCTACAACACTTATTCTGTAGTAAAGGGAGCTGATCACATAATACCTGTAGACGTGTATGTAGCTGGTTGTCCTCCAAGACCAGAAGCATTGTTACATGCATTATTAAGCCTTCAGCAAAAAATTAAAAGCGGGTTAACGAGAGAACAAATAAAGACTGCCAAAGAATGATTATGACCAATGATGAATTGAGAACCAAAATCATTGAAATGCTACCTGGCGCAACTCTTGAAGAAGCGGGAGAATGGCCCGGCATAAACATAGAGGCAAATGAGTGGCTCTCCTTTGCGCAACAATTGCGAAATGATCAATCACTTTTCTTCGATTATCTTTTTTGTATAACATGTATTGACTGGAAGACGCATCTTACTATGGTGTATCATCTTACCTCTACAAAATACAGGCACACCTTAGTTGTAAAATCGAAACTCGACAGAGACAATCCTGAAATAAATTCTGTTAGTAATCTATGGAAAACAGCAGAGTTTCATGAGCGCGAAGTGTATGAAATGTTTGGTGTAAATTTTCTTAATCATCCTGATTTGCGGTTGCTAATATTACCGGATGGCTGGGAAGGAAAGAAGCCAATGCTTAAAGATTTTGAAGACCCGGTAAATATGATCAAGTTGTAAGCCTAGTGCAGTAAGATATAAATGATGAGATAATATTTGAGGCAATTACTTTTAAAAATAAAAAAGCATCCGCTTTAGAGAAAAGAGAAAATGGTTGAAGAAATTGGCACGACTGAAGAAGGTGATCTTATAATAAATGTGGGGCCGCAGCATCCTGCCACACATGGTGTACTTCACCTGGTGATTACCTTGGCAGGTGAGACTATTAAAAAAGTAGAACCTCATCTCGGCTATATTCATCGCTCTATTGAAAAAATGTGTGAAAGTCTTACTTATCGGCAATTCATTTATGTCACCAGCCGTATGGATTATCTCTCAGCTCATATTAACAACCATGCGTGTGCATTATGTGTGGAAAAAGGATTGCAGTTGGAAATTCCATCACGGGCGCAGGTAGTAAGAGTATTGCTGGATGAACTTACTAGAATTGCTTCTCACGAACTTTGGTGGGGCGCACTTGCTATGGATGTGGGCGCTTTCACCCCATTTTTTCATGCCTTCAGAGAAAGGGAAACAATAAATGATATCATGGAAGAAACCTGTGGCGCAAGACTCACGATGAATTTCATTGTGCCCGGCGGGCTTATGGCCGATATTCATCCAAATTTTCAAAAAAGGGTAAAAGATTTTATTAGCCTGTATAAATCAAAAGTGAGCGAATACGATGAACTGGTAACCGGGAATGTGATTTTTCAAAACAGGATGAAAGGTGTTGGATACTTATCCCCCGAAGACGCCATATCGTACGGATGTAGCGGCCCCACTGCAAGAGGAAGTGGCGTTAGCTGTGACATACGCAAATTATACCCATACGAAGTTTACGATACACTTGACTTTGATGAAATACTTGAAACTTCAGGAGATTCTTTTGGCAGGTATATGGTTCGGATTAGGGAAATGAATGAATCGATTAAGATCATTGAACAATTAATCGACAATATCCCGGAAGGCGATTTCCAGGCTAAAACAAAAGTGGTTTTAAAATTACCTAAGGGAGAATTTTATTCAAGAGTGGAAACGGCCCGCGGTGAATTGGGCGTGTACATCATTAGTGAAGGTGGGACCACGCCATATAGAATTAAATTTCGTTCACCCGGTTTCTCGAATCTGTCTGCGCTTGATCATATGGCGAGAGGAAGTAAGCTGGGCGACCTCATTGCGATGATGGGAACTCTTGATTTAGTGATACCGGATATTGACAGGTAAGGCCTCCGGGTGAGAAAAAAAATAAGATGAACGAAATAATATTTTGAAACACTTAATTAATAAGAACCCTGGTTTAGTTCCCTCTCCTTCGGAGAGGGGTTGGGGTGAGGCCAATGTTGAGCTTTTCTAACATAGCAGATTCAATTCATCTATGGTTGAATGAAACATTCAATCCTACTTTGGCTGTCGTCATAGAGATGGCAATTGCAGGTATATGTGTCATCAGCTTATTTGCAATCTTAGGTTTGGTACTGGTTCTTATGGAGCGAAAAGTTTCTGCATGGATGCAGATCAGGCTTGGCCCAAATCGCGTTGGCCCGAAGGGAATGCTGCAATCGTTCGCCGACACCTTAAAGCTATTGGTAAAAGAAGGAATGACACCATCCGGTGCAGATAAGTTTTTATTTAACCTGGCGCCATTGTTAGCAATTATAATTGCTATGCTATTAATGGCTCCCATTGCGTTTGCAAAAGATTTTCAGATGTGGAATCTAAACATTGGCGTGCTGTATGTCTCTGCGATTTCCTCGGTTTCTGTCATTAGCATATTAATTGCGGGGTGGTCCAGCAATAATAAATATTCATTAATGGGAGCTATGAGGAGTGGCGCACAGATCGTGAGTTATGAATTATCAGCTGGCTTTTCGATTCTTGCAATAGTGGTACTAACAGGCAGTCTTAACCTAAACACCATTGTGCAATCACAGGCGGATGGCTGGTGGATTTTTAAAGGCCACATCCCTGTAATCATCGCATTTATTATTTTTATTATCGCTGTCACTGCAGAAACTAATCGTGCGCCCTTTGATCTTGCAGAAGCCGAGTCAGAGTTAACCGCCGGCTTCCACACAGAATATTCGGGAATGAAATTCGCGCTGTTTTTTTTGGCAGAATATGTCAATGTTTTTATTGTGTGTGCTATCGGGGCAACACTTTTTTTTGGCGGCTGGATGCCCTTTCATATTGGTCACTGGGAAGGTTTTAATCATATAATGGACTACATTCCATCGAGCATCTGGTTTTTTGGTAAAACATTTTTTTTAATTTTTCTTATTATGTGGTTTAGATGGACCTTTCCAAGATTGCGCATAGATCAATTATTAAATCTTGAATGGAAATATTTATTGCCGATCAGCTTATTTAATATATTGCTTGTAACGGCTATGGCTATATCGGGTTGGTATTTTTAAAAATTAAAAAAGAATTTTCAAATTGAATAAAGCCTCAAATAAATTTAGAAATTCTGATAAGCCTGATAGCGGCCCTGGAAATTATTTCCGCAATATTTTCTTTGCTCTTAAATCTTTATTTGTAGGGCTGAGGCGTACCGGTTATTACTTTACACATCACAAAGAAATTATCACCCAACAATATCCTGATAACAGGGAAACTTTGAATTTGCCCGAAAGATTTAAAGGGGAAGTAGTAATGCCTCACAATGAAAATAATGAGCATCGCTGCACCGGCTGCACTGCATGTGAACTTGCCTGCCCCAACGGAAGCCTGAAAGTGATCACTCAATTTGACATTACACCAGAAGGCAAAAAGAAAAAAGCTATTGATAAACTCGTTTATCATCTCGAGCTATGCACCATGTGTAATTTATGTATCATAGCATGTCCTTCTGATGCAATAGTAATGGCACAAACTTTTGAGCATAGCGTTTTTGACAGAAGCCAGTTAACCAAAATTCTAAATAACCCGGGATCCAAAATAATGGAGGGCGTTGAATGATGAACGGATCCACGATCGTATTTTATTTGCTTGCAGCGCTTACGTTAGTGAATGCATTGCTTGCGGTTGCATCAAGACAAATATTCAGATCTGCGATTTTTTTATTGTTCTCACTTATAGGTGTTGCGGGGCTTTATTTCTGGATGCAATATGAGTTCATTGCTGCAGTACAAATTGTAGTATACGTTGGCGGCATTACTGTTCTTATCATCTTTTCAATTTTCCTCACACAACAGGCGGGCGAAAAAATGCCGAAGCCAAAAATTGGCCGTCAGGTGTTTTCTTTACTGGCTGCCTTCTGCGGCTTTGCATTAATTATAGTGCAGTTATTTCAGCATTCATTTACCGGAACAAGTAACAAGGCAATTGATCAAAGTGTTGCCGGCATTGGAGCTCAAATGTTATCGGTGAAAAATGACGGCTATGCATTGCCGTTCGAAATAATAAGTATGCTATTATTGGCTGCGCTGGTTGGTTGCATTGTTATTGCAATAAAACCGGAAAGGCAAAATGTAAACGTTGAAATAAATATGAAACAATCAATATAATGATGGCTCCGGGCTTATACCATATTTTATTTATCAGCACAGCCCTATTCTTTATTGGCATGTATGGTTTCTTTACAAGAAGAAATCTTATTACCATTTTAATGAGCGTGGAGTTGATATTGAATAGTGTAAACCTGAATTTCATCGCGTTTAATAAATACCTGTGGCCGGACAGAATGGACGGTTTATTTTTTACCATATTCATAATTGCTATTGCAGCTGCAGAAGCTGCGGTAGGGATTGCAATCATTATTAACTTGTACAGAAGCCACAATTCTATTGATGTGGACAGTGCAGAAGAGATGAAGTTTTAAAAACAATGCCACTAACAAACTAATGCCTGCTCCTTTTTTCATAACGCTTATTCCCTTACTGCCACTGGCTGCATTTGTCATTTTAGGTTTATTTGGAAAAAATGCCTTTAAAAAAACTGCCGGAGCCATTGCGACTTTATTGATATTAATGTCGACTATTCTTGCGTTTTATACTGCTTATGAATATTTCTTCAACGTTGGAAAAGTAAATGGAGTTTATGAAAAAATAATACCGCTCAGCATTACCTGGCTGGAGTTTTCAAAAGGCTTATCCATCGATATGGGCATATTGCTCGACCCTATTTCTGTGATGATGTTGGTAGTCGTCACATTCATTTCTCTGATGGTGCACATTTACAGCCTTGCTTATATGAAAGGCGAAGAAAGATTTTCAACTTACTATTCCTTCCTGGGCTTATTTACTTTTTCAATGCTCGGCCTGGTGCTTTCTTCCAATATTTTCCAGGTATATATTTTTTGGGAGCTTGTCGGTATCTCATCCTTTCTCCTGATAGGTTTTTATTATGATAAACCAAGTGCTGTTGCTGCTTGCAAAAAAGCTTTTATTGTAACACGGTTCGCTGATCTGGGTTTCCTTATTGGCATTCTTGTACTCTCATTTTATTCCGGCACATTTGATATCACCACATTGATTGAAAGGTTAACGTCCCCCGGTTCTGACGAATTAAATAACGCAATCACTTCATCATTTCTCGGTATCTCAGGGCTCACGTGGGGTATGTCTTTAGTGTTTATGGGAGCTGCAGGTAAAAGCGCAATGTTTCCCTTACACATCTGGTTGCCCGATGCCATGGAAGGCCCCACTCCCGTCTCTGCTTTAATTCATGCGGCAACGATGGTTGTTGCAGGGGTATATCTTGTAGCAAAATTATTTCCCGTATTTGCATTGTCTGCGCCGGATGCACTGGCGCTCGTGGCGTACGTGGGCGCATTTTCAGCGGCTATTGCTGCTGTTATTGCATGTACACAAACTGATATCAAAAGAGTATTGGCATTTTCAACAATGTCGCAGATCGGCTATATGATGTTTGCTCTCGGTATTAGTAAATATGGCGGCGAAGCAGGCCTCGGCTACACAGCATCCATGTTTCATTTGTTTACACATGCCATGTTCAAGGCTTTATTGTTTTTAGGCGCGGGATCAGTTATTCATTTTATTCACAGCAACGAGATGAATGATATGGGCGGTTTACGAAAACATCTGCCGGTTACACATATAACTTTCCTTATTGCCTGTCTTGCCATATCCGGCATTCCACCATTCTCAGGCTTTTTCAGTAAGGAAGAAATATTGTTAGCAGCATGGCAGCAAAATAAAATAATATATTGTGCAGCATTTGTTACCTCAGGGCTTACGGCCTTTTATATGTTTCGCCTATACTTCAGAATATTTTGGAACGATGGAAATAATGCTTTATCCAAAAGCCATGGTAAGGAAGGCGGACTGGCAATGTTGCTACCGATAATACTATTAGCAATAGGAGCAGCAGCAGCCGGCCTTATACCGTTTGGACATTTCATCACCACAGATGGTCATCCACTTGAATCGCACTTCGATTTACAATTTTCACTTGCGCCGGTAGCCCTTGGCCTTGCCGGAATTGTTACCGCATACTGGTTGTATAAAAGATCAAGTGATAAACCCGCGAGGATTGCAGCATCATTGGGTGGACTGTATAAGTTGGCATTACACAAGTTTTATATTGATGAAATATATGTATTCGTAACAAAAAAAATCATTTTTAACCTTGTAGCAAAACCTGTTGCATGGTTTGACAGAAACGTGGTCGACCAAATAGTGAATCTAACAGGAAGGGCTACCCTGATTTCGTCGGCCTACATTAAACAATTTCAGTCAGGAAAAGTGCAGCAATATGCTATCTACTTTTTAGCTGGTGTTATTTTGTTGGCAGTGCTTGCGATGTATGCTTTCAGGTAAAATAGATTGGCTTAACAGAGTTCTCTATCTTTTTGTAATGAATTTTTGAATAATAAAATAAGAAGAAACCAAAATACTGATCTGATAAAGTAGATGAATCTATTACTGCTCATAGCGATTCCCCTGATTACAGCCGTTTTTATTTTGTTATCGCGTAATCAATCGCAGGTTAAGTGGATTTCATTGGCAGGGTCCGTGGTGCAATTGTTTTCAGCATTCTTTTTACTCTTTGCCTTCCGGCACGAGCGGGTCTTAAACGATACAGCCCAAATGCTCTTTGAACAGAACTACAGCGTATTTGCATCTCTTCATATAAATTTTCACATAGGTGTTGACGGTATTTCGGTAGCCATGGTTTTGCTTACTTCGCTTGTACTTGTCGCCGGCGTGCTAGTGTCGTGGAACGTACAAAAGATGACGAAAGAATTTTATTTTCTTCTCCTATTGCTTGCACTTGGCGCGTTTGGATTTTTTATATCGCTGGACCTATTTGTACTTTTCTTTTTTCTTGAAATATCAGTGATTCCAAAATATTTATTGATAGGTATATGGGGTAGTGGTAAAAAAGAATATGCAGCCAACAAACTTGCCCTTATGCTTATGGGAGGTTCGGCTTTAATATTAGTCGGTATCCTTGGGTTGTATTTCGTTAGTGGACATTCCTTTGATCTGCTGGCGATTTCCAAAACAACTATACCACCGGATTTTCAAAATGTAATTTTCCCTTTGCTATTTATAGGCTTTGGTGTATTCACAGCTTTATTTCCAGTACATACATGGGTACCTGATGGACATTCATCAGCACCTACGGCGGGCTCTATGTTCCTCGCGGGTATTTCGATGAAGCTAGGGGGTTATGGTTGCCTGCGTGTGGCCACTTACCTCTTACCTGCCGGAGCGAAAGAGTATGCAGACATCATCATTATATTATCCGCTATTGGAATTCTGTATGGAGCCTTCGCCACAATGATGCAGAAGGATCTTAAGTATATAAATGCTTATTCTTCGGTAAGCCATGTTGGGTTCAGTTTACTTGGAATAGGAATGTTGACACAAACAGCCATCACCGGTTCATTGATGCAAATGGTATCACATGGTTTGATGACAGCACTTTTCTTTGCTGTGATCGGGATGATTTACGATCGTACACAGACGAGGATGGTAGCCGAGATGGGTGGCCTCATGAAGGTAATGCCTTTTATTATGAGCATTTTTTTTATCGTGGGTTTGTGTTCGTTAGGGCTGCCGGGCCTGAGTGGTTTTGTAGCAGAGATGACGGTGTTTGTTGGTTCATGGCAACATGATGATATGTTTCACCGTATGGCGACAATTGTAGCAATGATGTCGATCGTCGTAACGGCGGTTTACATTTTGCGGGCAATCGGATCAGTAGCAATGGGGCCTATAAAGAATCGAAATTATTTACAATTGAAGGATGCAACATGGAACGAAAAGCTTGCTGCGATAATACTTGCAGCTGCGATTCTTGCAATAGGCATGGCACCTGCCTGGCTTAATGATTTATTGCGTCCCGCGGCTGACGAGATCATGAAAAAGATTACAGGAAGCTGATAAAATTTCAGAATGAGTGAATTTTTTATTTTAATGAAAAATGAATTGGTAGTAACTGCTATCATTTTTTTATTGCTTTTTGTGAAGTTAGGCAGGGAAATAAAAAATGATGTTTTGTTATCGCTCATTCAATTGTTGCTTCTTCTGAACTTCGTATTCAGTATTTTCTTAAATAAAGAAGGCGATCTCTTTGGAAACATGTTTCATAGTGATCCATTGATCGTTTTTGAAAAAAGTATTTTAAATCTTGCCGTATATCTTATATCACTGCTTTGTTCGGGCTGGTTTAAAAGAACAGAGCATCTTGTCGAGTTTTTTATTTTGATGTTGTCATCGCTGCTCGGCATGTTCCTGATGATATCCGGCGGTAATCTTCTCATCTTTTATTTGTCACTAGAGCTTGCCACAATACCTGTTGCAGCTATGGTCAACTTCGATCTTGAGAAAAAGCGTTCTTCAGAAGGTGCGATGAAAATGCTTTTGTCCTCAGCATTTTCATCGGGCATTTTATTATTTGGTATTTCGATCGTGTATGGAATTACCGGTACCATTGGTTTTAGTGAAATCGCATCACACCTGGATGCATCTTCATCGATACAGGTCATGGCCTTTGTGTTTCTTTTTGCTGCTTTTGCTTTCAAGTTATCTATCGTTCCTTTTCACCTGTGGACAGCTGATGTTTACGAGGGAGCTCCCATCGCTGCAACATCCTTTTTATCGGTAGTTTCAAAAGGCGCTTTCGCATTTATATTTATTACTGCTCTCTATAAAATCTTTCAGCCATTACAGGAAGTGTGGTACTTAATGCTGGTATTTCTTGCTATTACTACAATGGTCATTGGAAACTTATTCGCTCTGCGACAGCAAAATATAAAACGCTTCCTTGCCTTTTCATCTATCGCCCAGGTAGGTTTCATCCTTGTAGGTATTAGCAGTAGTGACAACTACGGAATTACATCAGTGGTTTATTTTATTTTGATTTACATCTTTTCTAACCTGGGGACTTTTGGCGTGGCCGCCGTCATTTCCGAATATTCGGGAAAAGAAAATATAGATGATTACAGGGGCTTGTATAAAACGAATTCTTTCTTAAGCTGGATATTGGCATTGTCGCTCTTTTCACTTGCGGGTATACCACCCACGGCTGGATTCTTTGGAAAGCTTTTCCTGCTTACCGCTGCCGGTTCAAAAGGAAGCTATTGGTTTATAGCTATCGCGGCGTTGAATATGGTTATTTCGTTGTATTACTATCTTAGAATTATACGGGCTGTATTTATGGATAAAAATGAACAACCCATTCCAAAAATAGCAATCAATGCTCCCGAAAAACTTGCATTATTAATTTGCGCAGCTGGCATTATTCTCATAGGCTTTGTCGGTTGGATCTATGATTACATTCTCTCTTTAACTTTGTAATATGGCGATTAATAAAAACCATGAATTTGAAGAACTCGGCGGCATTAAATGCGGCATCGCGGAAAAAAATGTGAGCGCCGAGAGAGTTGCATTTTTAAAAGAGTTACTTGAGCTAAATGGTTACACCGTTGTGTCTGCTATTTCGCCTCCACCGAAAACTCCTCCTACACCCATAGCGAAGCCTGAAGAAGCTGACGGTGCCGCTCCTGCTACTCCGCAATTGCCTGAAACTTTTACTGTGGGCGTGACAGACACAACATTCAATCCTATCAATGCAATATTTGGCCGCCTGCTTAAAACCAGGAATGGTCATGTGGTGACAATGGCATACTGGCAACAAAAAGAGAAGATAAGCCATGACGAAATTCCGTATTTCGATTTCAATAGATGATTAATTATTTGGCGGTACATTGAAATATTATTTCATTAAATAGCAAATTCAGAATCATGGAAGTAAAAACTTTGTTTGTGCCTGTAGTTAAAGAGGAGATGGTAGGCCGCATCAACAGGCTTTCGCAAACTTCAAAAGCATTGTGGGGAACCATGAATGTGGAACAAATGATGGCGCATTTACAGCGGCCTATTTCCCTGGCTTTTGGTAAGCACAAGTTAAAAGGCAATTTCATTTTAAAGCTGATCGGCCCCCTATTTAAATCAGCCTTATATAATGACAAGCCTTATAAGCATGGCCTTCCAACTGATAAAACATATATCGTCAGCGATGCTAAAAATTTCGAACAAGAGAAAAATAAACTTGTTGAAATGATCCACGACTTTAAAGAAGAAAATATCAGCGATGCCAAACATGATATTTTTGGAACGCTAACTAAAGAACAATGGAGCAAAGCTACGTGGAAACATATTGACCACCACCTGCAACAATTTGGAGTTTGAAAAAACACCGTTAGCTATTATGTTTACAGAATGTGTGCATCATTTGCATTGCCCTTATATGTTGTACGCTGTAATTTCCATTTAGCTGATCCGGTTTTTCTTTTCCCGATCACCACATAGCTATCTTCATCGTGATAGGCTATGTATTGCAAATGATTAAAAGTTGTTAATGAGTTTTTTCTGAAAATAACTGTGTTGATCGAATTGCGCGCCCAGCCTTTTGCAACAGGAACTTTTGCAACATTATTTTTTAAACCTTGCGCTGGCGAATGCGAAGACAGGTATATAAAAATGAAAAGTTGAAAAAAGTAAGCTGCTAAAAGAAATTGTTTTCTGTGCATTAATTATGGTGATTGGTTTGCATAGAAATACTACTAAACATATCGCCTAATCGATCTCATTGCTAAGATAGTTTAGTAACCAGCTGCCATGCCGTCCTTACGCGGATCGGAAGCGCCGTGATAAACTTTCTGTTTTGCATCCCATTGAATGCACTGATAGCCGCCGAAATTTCCAGGAACACCAGCGGCAACTTTGTACCCCATGTCCATCAACGCCCGTATCGTTTCAAATGGAAAGCCTGACTCAAGATAAATAGTCCCGGCGCCATCGCCCACCATTCCGGTTGGTTCTGAAGAACCACCGTGATCAATTCTAGGTGCGTCACCGGCTTCCTGTATGTTCATACCAAAATCAATCATATTCATCAGTATCTCTACCTGGCCTTCCGGTTGAAAACCGCCGCCCATTACACCAAAGCTCATATAGGGTTGATCATCTTTTGTAACAAATGCAGGTATGATCGTGTGAAAGGGTCTTTTATGAGGAGCATAAGTGTTGTTTTGTCCTTCCTTCAAAGAAAACAGGTAACCACGATTTTGCAAAAAGAAACCCAGGCCATCGGGTACCATGCCGGAACCAAATGCAAAGAAATTGCTTTGTATCAATGATACCATATTACCATCTCCATCTGCAACAGTTAAGTAAACTGTTTCGCCTCCCTTTAATGCTTTTTCATCTCCAGCACTTACATTGGCTGTAGCTTTATTCATGTCAATCAACTTTGCTCTTGCGTCTCCGTATTTTTTTGAGATCAATTGCTCTACCGGAATTTTTGCAAAGTCCGGATCGGCGTAATACTTTGCCCTGTCTTCATAGGCTAGTCTTTTTGCTTCGGTGAAAAGATGCAAATGTTCCGGGCTACCAAAAGTTGTTTTACTAAAATCAAAATGTTCAAGAATATTAAGCATTTGCAAAACGGCTATGCCCTGGCCGTTGGGTGGCAGTTCCCATACACGATAACCGCGATATGTTGTCGATACCGGTTCTACCCAATTCGAGGTGTGATCTGCAAGGTCTTTATAAGAAAGATAACCCCCATTCTTTTTCATAAATGCGTCAATGGCTTTGGCGATATCTCCTTTATAAAACGCATCTCTTCCGCCCTTGGCAACTTTGTCAAGTGAATTGGCAAGTTGTGGATTTTTAAAGAGATCGCCTCTTTTCGGCACATCACCTCCGGGCATAAAAATCTCTCTTACATTCGGTGCATTTGGAAACCGTGCTTTTAAAACAGGAAATACATCAGCCAATTCATCAGCAACAGGAAATCCATTGCGGGCATAATTTATAGCAGCGGAAAGGACATCTGTCATCGGCAACTTTCCATATTTGTCATGCAACTGATACCATCCATCAACACATCCGGGAACTGACACTGCTAAAGGGCCGTTGATCGGGATTTCATTGGCTCCATCTTTTTTTAACACATCTAGTGACAGACTATAAGGCGACCTGCCGGAAGCATTTAAGCCATATAGCTTTTTTGTTTTTGCATCATATACGATAGCGAAAAGATCACCACCCATTCCATTCATCTCCATATCGGTAACGCCGAGCACTGCGTTCGCAGCAATAGCGGCATCTACGGCAGTACCGCCTTTTTTCAAAATATCAAGCGCTGCCTGTGTTGCCAGCGGATGGCTGGTTGCTGCCATTCCATGCTGAGCCATCACCACGGAACGGGTAGCAAAACTTTTACCTGACATACGGTCTTGTGCATACGAATGAAAGCATAAGCAGTTACAAATAAATAATACCACCAGGATTCCGGTAATCTTTTTCATAAACCAAAGTATTAAGAGAAATAAAGTTATCGAAACATTTAGTTTAATCAGGTAGGAAAGACAAGTTGAATTGAAGCTTTAAACTTATTGCTGGTAGCTGATCGTTGCTGTTTTTAAACCGGGAGATGTAAGAGTAATATTTACCATGTTTCCTTGCTGCTGCGTTTGCTTAACGTAGAGCAGTAACTTTCCGTTGTAAGTTTTTCTTTTGTTGCTTTTATAATCTTCATGGCTCGCAATGTCGGCGCTTTCAATTCCTGCCAATGCGCCCGGTCCTTTTACTTCAACGGTAACTTCATGGTCATCTGTACTCACAGGGTGGCCTTGCTCATCTATAAGTTGTATTTCTATTTGTTGCATTGTTTCGTTTTGCTTAAACACGGGCCTATACATTTTGGTTTTAAATGCAACTGCTTTCCCGGCGCTATTTAGAGTATCCGATGTAGCAATTTTACCATTTTGATATCCATTAACTACTAAAACACCGGGACTGAAAACGGTATCCCAATAGATCATCTTTTCTTCAGTAAGATTTTTCTTTCCTAATGATTTTCCGTTAAGAAATAATTCCGCTTCAGCGCAATTAGTAAAGCAAGCAACTCTTACTTTTTGGTTCGCCGGCAAGTTCCACAAAGGTTGCAGATCACGATAATTGAAATTTGATGTTCCCTTTTCATCACCAGGTATTTTCGCAACTTCCATGTTGATCATTGGCGTAGTTGTCCATAAACTTTTTCTGAAATAAAAGCGGGGTTTCTTGTTCCCGGCGAGGTCCAGTAGTCCAGACCAATTACTTCTGTAAGGCCATTTTCCTGCTTCGCCCATATAGTCAACACCTGTCCATAAAAACTGTCCTGATATAAAGGAATTATCTGCGACAGCTTTCCATGCATCCAGGCCCATCCCATTTTCACTTCCGTAAATAATTCTCGCAGGATATTTTTCATGATCTTCCTGGTAGCGATATTCCTGGTAATTATAACCTACCACATCAATATTTTTGGGATAGGCTGTAGTGTTAGACATTACTACGCCGGCAAGTGCGGCTGTAACAGGCCTCGTTGTATCAATTTGTTTTGCCGCTTTCACCAACTGTTCAGAAATCTCTGCAAGACGGGCTGCAGGCGGGTGGTCCGGCAAATAACCCTTACCATATATCTGTGGATTTCTCCCGGTGCTTAAAATGGGATCTGAATACGGGTCGTTTGGATAATCAATTTCGTTACCAATGCTCCACATAATTATAGACGGGCTGTTCCGGGTCCTCAGTATCATATCCTGCACATCGCGGTCTGCCCATTCTTTGAAATATTCATGATAGCCATCTTTACCGGGTGTACCGACATTCCAACCTTCAATCCATTTGTTTTTGCCGGTTTCCCATTCATCAAAGGATTCATCCATCACCAGGAAACCTAACTTATCTGCCAACTTATAAAAGTAATCTGCATGCGGGTTGTGGCTCATTCTAATGGCATTGCAACCGGCTTCTTTAAGACTGACAAGTCTTCTTTCCCAAACTTCTGCAGGTACCGCAGTGCCTAAAGCGCCGGCATCGTCATGAAGGCAAACGCCTTTAATTTTCATATTTTCTCCATTCAGAAAAAAACCTTTATCCGCATCAAAACGAAAACTTCTTATGCCTACTTCATCACTCCAGTCGTCTGTTTGTTTTCCATTATTGTAAACTTTTATATTTAGCTGGTAAAGTGAAGGATGATGAGCAGACCAAAGCTTTGGATTTTTAATATCCAAAGAAATTTTAGTTGTACCTGTTCCGTTCTTTACTACATTCAATGTATTCTGCCCGGTAGCAACTGTATTACCTTTATCACTTAATGTTGCTTTTATTACAATCTGCCTGTAAGTTGCCGATTGATTTTGAAGAGAAACTTCGATCAATGCTGTAGCCGCTTGCTGAGAAACACTGGGAGTGGTAAATGCAACGCCCCATTGTTTTATATGAACAGGATCTTTTGCTATCAAATAAACATTCCTGTTGATACCTGATCCGGTATACCATCTTGAATCTGCAAACTCTGTATGGTCAACCTTTACAGCTATTATATTTTTACCACTTTTATTGAGGTATGGTGTAAGTTCATATTCAAAGGCAATAAAACCATTTGGTCTCTTCCCCAGGAAATGACCATTGATCCAGACTTCGCTGTTTTTATAAACGCCATCGAAATAAATGAAAACATGTTTGTCTTTCATGACTGGGGAAAGGGTAAAAGCTTTTCGATACCAGCCAATGCCGCCGGGCAAATATGCTGTTGCACTTGCCCACTGCTCGCTGAATGGGCCTTCAATACTCCAATCGTGTGGCAGATTGAGCGGGCGCCATTGGCTGTCATTAAAGGCAACAGCCTGTCCGTTCGTTACTTCTCCCTTATGAAATTTCCAATCATTATTAAAAATTAATTTTTGCCTCGCCACCTGTGCATATCCTGTTAATGCTACCAACAAAGGCATTATTAATAATGCTATCGTATATAATTTTTTTATCGGTTTTAGTTTCATCAGTTTATTAATTATGTGTGCTTGACACCTTGATACAGTTATCAAATTTTTCTTCAGGCTTTCAAAATTTCTATTAATGCTACATCTATTAAAAACTGTCTTCTGTCTTTTTCAAAAGATTTTTTAACTCCAGTACTTTCTCAGGATATTTTGCTGAAAGGTTGTGCAATTCCTGTGGATCATTTTGCAAATTGTACAATTGATCTTCCTTGCTGTACCCGGTTTCAATATTTACGGCCTTCATAAGCGGTGCCCCATCGCCGGGAGTAATATATTTCCATCCATCTTTTACGATCGACAGGGTCATATCTACTGCCTGCTCAATTATAAAATCCCTGCTTGTATTTTCTTTTCCTATCAATGTATTGAAATAATCGCGGCTATCGGTGAATTCATTTTCCGGTAATTTTTCATCCAGCATTTTTGCAAATGATGCCATCAAATCTATTTGGGTAAACAGGGCATTCGAAATCGTATTCGGCTTTATTTCATTAGCCCAATAAACGAGCATCGGAACACGCGTGCCACCTTCAAGAGCACTGTATTTGCCACCGCGGTAAATACCGGCCGGGTGATAGTTTTCAGCCAGTGCTGTCTCCGGCGACTGATCGAGGTAGCCATCATTTAATACCGGCCCATTATCACTGCTGAAAACAATTAATGTATTATCCAACATACCACGCTCTTTTAAAGCGTTTATAATTATGCCGACAGTATGATCCATTTCGAGAATAGCGTCACCACGGTAACCGAGTTTACTAGCTCCTTTGAAGATGCTTGCCGGCATGCGTGGCACATGTATATCATGAATAGCATAATACAGAAAAAATGGCTTTTTCTCTTTCAAACTTTCATCAATAAATCCTATAGCTTTTGTATTAAATGTAAATCCAAGTTCTTCGTCTGTCCATTCTGCACGCTTGCCTCCCTTCATATAACCAATCCTGCCTATACCATTTACTATATGCTGATCGTGCCCCTGTGCCGGATCATTTTTTATTTTCAGCATTTCAGGGTGTTCCCTACCCAACAATTCTCCCGGGAATGCGTGTTCGTAACTTACTTCAACCGGGTCTATACTTTCTAATCCAAGAACAGTTTGGTTTTCCATAAAAACAGTAGGTGTCCGGTCGGCGGTTGCAGGAAAAATAAATGAATAATCAAAGCCGATTTCCCGCGGGCCCGGCGATACTTCTTTGTTCCAGTCAATAGGAAAAGTATTGCCCAGACCCAGGTGCCATTTGCCAACCGCTCCCGTTAAATAACCAGCCCTTTGAAAAACTTTAGGTAACGTGCTGATATCCGTCGGGATAGTGAGATTCGCATTTCCGGGTAAAATATTAGTCCCTTTTTTTCGCCATGCATACCTGCCGGAAAGAATTGAGAACCTCGATGGAGTACAGGTGGAAGCCGTGCAATGCGCATCAGTAAAGCGTAAGCCGTTTTGCGCCAGCCAGTCAATGTGCGGTGTGGAAATAGCCTTAGCTCCATAACAACTTAAGTCACCATATCCCAAATCATCGGTATAGAGAATTAAGACATTAGGCTTTTGCTGGGCTCTTAATTGATGAAACAAAAACGAGCATGCAAAGAAGGTAAACAGAAATATTTTTTTCATCACATTTTAAAATTATAGTCTGTCAGCCTGGTCAATATAGCTTTCCTGATTCTATGAAAAATAGTATGATTGACCAGTACCTGTTAAAGTTATCTCTTTTCAACAAAACAAACCGATGTCAGCCGTTTGCCTTTTTGTTTTCGATTAATGTTAATAGTTAGTTCTGCCGTAAAAGTTCACGGAAAGATTATTTAAAATTTCCCGTAACGGTCTTTAGTTAAATACGTACCTGTACCATAATGCATTATTGAAACTAACTTCGAAAGGTTTTTGTGTTGTTGCATCTGTAATTACCGATATGGTGGTAAAATTAAAAGTGACAGGATAGTTTTTACTGAAATAGAATATCTCGCTTCTGTAGTTTTGGTCGTACACAGTTTGCAGATCGAGGAAGTAATATTGCGGATAAATGGCGTTGAAATTATTGGACCGCGAGTCATAGGTTGCAAAAGTGGTATCCCCGGTTATATTATTAATAAAGCCGGTGAGGTTGCCATTGTTATAAATAAAAGAATAATCAATAAGCGGGCTGCCGGAATTGAAATAGGTTTTTTTACTATTCATGGTGTTATCAACGTTATAAGTAAAAAGGGCAAACAGATAGGTGTAGTTACTTACTTCATCTGTCTCATTGATCTTACTCACATTGCTATTGGCATCGTAAACAAAATTATCTGTTTGGCCTTTGTATAAAGTGCCATTGCCGATGTTGTACCAATATTCTATGCTTGAAATCTTATTATTTGCGTAGTAAATAATTCTTTCAGGATAATTATTGGAAGTAATCCTGGTGATCTTACCGGTGGAATCGTAATGCATTATGTCACTCAGCGGACCAAAGCCTATAAGATCCTGTTGTATGGCTAATGTTCCGCTGGTGATCGCCGCATCTACCTGTACAGACACAGTGTCTTTACCTTGTGCGCCGAGGTTATCGGTTACCGTTAGTTCAAATTCATAGGTGCCCGCAACCAAATTATTCACCACCGTTTGAGCCTGACCCGGCGATACAATTGTAAAGGCAGCAGGGCCTGCAATCTTTTTCCATGAATAAGAACTTATCGTGCCATCTGCATCTGTACCGGAGCCTATGAGGGTAATCGTGTTCATGGGTAAGGTGATCATCATATCCATACCGGCGTGTGCTACAGGAGGTATATTACCTATTGATGATTGAGAACTTGTATCAACGCTCAATGTAAAATTACAGGAAGCTCCACCTGCCTTTACTATAAAATCAGAGGTTCCTGCCTGCACAGGCAGGCCTGCGCCTTGCAGGGTAATCGTTTGACTTCCGGTAGTAACAAAATCTGATGCACCGGAAAATAAAATTCCGTTAACTGTGTTAGTTAATGCACTCCAGTTGCCGGTTTTAGTCACATTCACATCGACAGTAATTGTGTTAGAAGTATTTAAAGAGACACCCTTTTTATATATACCCGCAGGCGAGACATTAGAACAATTTCCGGGAGCGCCTATTAATGAAAAGACAGCAGTTGAATCCACGTCAGCAGTCTCCGGCCTTAGAAATTTTTTTTGACAGGAACACAGGTTTATTAAGAGAACAGCAATCAGTAAAAAATTACGAAGTGACAGATTATGCACAAAAGATATTTTGGCCTTGTAATACGAAAGTAGTATACAAGGTCGTGAAATCCTATCTGGGTTTATAAAATGGGTTTTGTTGTATAGAACATCTAAAAAATTGATGCATCTCTTCTAAGATTATTGTATTAACTCTGGAGGATTTGTTGAATATGGGATTATGTAAAAGATTTGGAAGCCAACCTGGTAGATATTGGTATCCGGTTTATCAAATCAATCCCAAGGCTTCATTAGGCCCTTATGGAAAAAGATTGGCAACGTTTGCACACTTTTATAGCGTAATTTCTTTTTTTCTTTATTAAGATCGGGATGCTCCGTCATCCAATCATAAGCGGCTATAAAGAAACCGCCCGTACCACATGCGGGATATGCAACGAATAGCTATGCTGAATTTTACGGTAATGGCTTAACCATTATATCCTTAAAAAATACTATGCTTTTTGGATCATGCCCCTGCAACGCAAAAGTACCATCGGATATAATTCTGTTAGCATGCCCTTTTGGAGGAACAAAACCATCTGGCTGAGTCCAATCTGTAACTACAGTATCATTTATTTTGATAATAACATGATTGCCTTCAACACGAATATATTCAGTAAACCAAATATCATCCTTAACATATACTTCTTTGGTATCTTTAATGTCATATAATCCACCGGTTCTTTTCCAGTCCGTATGAGAATTATTTACCTGCACTTCAAATCCTTTGTCCGGAAAACCTTTCTCCTGGTATGCGGTGTGAAAATATATTCCTGAATTAGATCCTGGCTTAGTCATTACAAGCGCCTTAAATTCAAAATTTTTAAAGTCATGATTCATTACCGGGCCTTCATAATATAGGTGAGACCGCGGACCTCCTACCTTTATGGCGCCGTCTTCAACCGAAAAGGTGCCTGGTGCCTCGCTCGCTTTCCAGCCATCGAGTGATTTGCCATCAAAAAGGCTGCTCCAACCAGCGCTGTTTTTTACTTTGTGGCTGCTGGAACAAGCCATGAACAGTAAGGCCAGGGCGAAAAATAAACTGTATTTTTTCATAAAATTTCTTAATTAGATTTCTTCGTTAAATAATGTATTTAAACGCCTAAGCTCCAACCCTGGCGGTATTCACGTTTCACAAATTGATTTGCCTCATCAAAGTTTGTAATTTTCATTGCTTTTGCATCCCATATAAGTTTCTTTCTTCCGGGATAAACTGATCTGCCTTTTTCGTTTTTAGTTTCAAAATTCCAACTGCGAATCGCCAAATTACCAATCAATACACTTTCCGCAAAGGGACCGGCATAATCAAATGAAGAACTTGTTTTTGCCTTACCATAACCAGCCATGCAGGCATTTACCCATTGAAGATAATGCCCCTCAGGAACGCGGGCTATTGTTTGCTTTGGCATGGTTACTTCTGTCATAAGTTTGGTAGGCAACAACCTTGGTTTCTCTCCATAACAATCAAACAATAATTTGCCTTTCGTACCTATAAATAAGATGCCACCATCACTATTTCCAAATGGTTCGCCCGGCAACATTTCATCAGGAAGTGCAGGCAAAACTCCTCCATCATGCCAGGACAAATCTATATCTCCCTTACCGTCTTTTCTCGGATATTTTAAATGTATGATAGAGGCAGCCGGATAACCATCCGGATATTTGGCCTCACCACCATCAATTGTCCAGCTTTTAGGAATACTACATTCTATCTCCGAAGGGAAATCAATGGGCAAAATACGAAATGCCGGATCCATCATGTGGCAGGCCATATCGCCTAAAGCACCGGTACCGAAAGCATTCCATCCTCTCCAGTTCCAGGGCATATAAGCAGGGTTATAGTCAACTTTTGCCGGGGATGGCCCCAACCAAAGATCCCAATCAACTTCGGCCGGAACAGGAAAATTTCCCGTGGGTGTGGGTAGCCCTTGCGGCCATACCGGTCGGTTGGTCCATGCCTGCACGGTGTGTACATCTCCAATCATTCCTGCATCATACATTTCCTGTCCCTGGCGAACGCCATCACCTGATCCTCCCTGGTTACCCATTTGGGTGATAACCTTGTAGCGTTTGGCTGCCGCTGCAAGTGCACGGCATTCATAAATATCGTGAGCCAGGGGTTTTTGAGTATATACATGTTTGCCTAACTGCATTGCAGCAATGGTCGCCACTGCATGCACATTATCTGGTGTGGAAATAGAACATGCATCGATGTTGTTCTTTTCTGCATCCAACATTTTTCTGAAATCTTTATAATATTTTGCCTTTGGATAAGCAGCTCTCGATTTTGCCGAACGACGATCATCTACATCGCACAGCGCGATGATATTTACGTTTGGGCTTTTTGAAAATTCCCGCAAATCTCCTTCACCTTTGCCTCCCGCCCCTATACCTGCAATGTTTAGTTTGTCGCTGGGAGCTACAAAGCCCTTACCTCCTAGTACGTGACGAGGTAAAATCATAAATCCTGCAGAAGCGATTCCTGCAGTTTTGATAAAATTCCGCCTGGAATTATTGTCTGCTTTTTTGGTATTCAACCTGATTTTTTTCATGGTATTAATCTGATTTTTTATAAAATATGATCCTGGTATTTAAGCATCGGTGAGATTATACTGAGCTAAAACATCTTGAGGAACTCCTTCCCATTTTCCGGGAGCGTTACCTACGTAACCAATGTCCTTTATTCCAATTTTACTGGTATAAAATCCGGTTGCTGTGAGATCCCGTACGCGATCAAAAAAGACTACCCCCTGGTGCATTTCCGGTTTAGCTTTCAACGGATATGCAATTTCCTTCACCATTTCCAACTGCTGTTGCGATGTACTGCTAATGAAAGATTTTTCATAACGGCCCAGGCATTGCATATCAAGCCACCTTAACCCTCCCCGCAAAGGAACCTGGTGATCAGGAACATCTTTTACAATAAAATCAATGAAGTCTATAACCTTAGCATCTGAGGCGCTGCCCGACACATCATCTTTTGGAATGATGATATCTGCCAATGCAATAAGTGTAAGCCTTTCATGCTCATTAAAAAAAGATGGTTCGCTATCCAGTTTTTTTAACCGCTCTTTCTCAAATTCCTGTAGCCCGTCCTGGCTTGTATCATCAGTGCCTGCTTTTGCTGCTGAAGGCGATTTCTTTTCATCTGTTTTACAAGCTTCCAGCAATAAGCCTGTACTGATACTTGTTACTCCGATAGCTTTCAATGATTCCCTTCTGTTCATAGCTATATATTTTTTTTCTGTTTTTGATCAAGTATATATTCCGCTGTTCTCATAGAAAGAGCAAGTATTGTCCAGGTAGGATTTTTGTCTCCCTGCTGAACAAAGGGAGCACCATCTGTTACAAATAAATTTTTGCAATCATGCGCCTGGCACCATTTATTCAGCGCTGAAGTTTTAGGATCATCGCCCATCCTTGCAGTACCTACCTCATGAATTATATCCCCGGGTGTATGCAACCCATAATTATCTTCTTTGCCCTTAGGCTTGGAAGTAACGATGGCTCCCATCTCATGCATTATCGACTCAAATGTCTCCTGCATGTGTTTGGCCTGGTTAATTTCCGCATCACTCCATTTATAATTAAATCGCAACACCGGAATACCAAATTTGTCGACTACATTCGGGTCAATCTCGCAATAATTATATTCACGGGCAATAGCCATTCCTCTGCCCGCCATACCAATGTTAGCACCATAGAAACGGCGATAATCATCTTTTAAAGATTCCCCAAATCCTCCAGCATCTTTCATCTTTCCATCACGGCCAGGTACCATGCCGTTTATACGAGGCACACCTGATCCAAACCCATATGAGGGCATATGCATTCCACCGCCATATTCAATATGATAGCCTCGTGGAAAATCTAAATTTTTATTGTCGAGCCACCAGGGAGACAGGATTTGAGCACTACCAACTCCATCTTCATTATACCTTTTTCTATCCATTAAACTGGGAAGAAAACCAGACATGGAAGCTCCGGTAGAATCATGTAAATATTTACCAACCATACCACTACTATTAGCTAATCCATTTGGATGAGTTGGTGACTTTGAATTAAGCAATATCCTTGCTGACCCACAAGCACTGGCTCCCAGGATAACAATTCCTCCCTCTACCTGGTATTCCATCATATCATCTTTGCTTACGTAGGAAACCCCTTTTGCCAGGCCGTCTTTACCAATAAGGACTTCACGCACCATAGCATTAGGAATCAATTTAAGATTACCGGTTTTAATAGCGGGAATCACCAGGCAGGATGAGGCAGAAAAGTCTCCATATATTTTGCAGCTCCTGCTACACTGTCCACAAAAGAAGCATGCGCGCCGATCTTTATTTCCAGGTAAGGCTTCTGTAAGTACAGAGCCACGCCCCGGAATCACTTTTACTCCAGCCTTTTTTGCTCCCTGTTTTATCAATATTTCATTTAAGCGGGGCTTGGGCGGAGGGAGAAATATACCATCAGGATCATTCTCTATTCCTTCTACTGTTCCATATACTCCTATTAAGCGATCAACTTTATCGTAAAATGGTTTCACATCTTCATAACTGATAGGCCAGTCATCAGTAGCTCCATCAAAGGTTTTCCCTTTAAAATCATGCGGGCCCATTCGAAGTGAAATTCTGCCCCAGTGATTGGTACGTCCACCCAACATGTGTGAACGAAACCAGGTAAATTTTGTATCATCTTTTAATGTGTAGGGCTCTCCGTCTATTTGCCATCCGCCATAAGCGGCATCAAAATCTCCAAACGCCCTGGTTGTGGAAGCCCCTCTTCGGGGTGATTGCCATGGAAATTGTAATTGCTTCGAATCTTTAGCCGGATCAAAATAGGGTCCTGCTTCAAGCATTAATACTTTAATTCCGGCATTTGCAAGAACGTAACCGGCCATACCGCCCCCCGCACCGGATCCTACAATGATAACATCATATTTCTCCGGAGATTTCCTGATCTGTATATCACCCATTATGTAATAATTAATTTAATTAAGCAATCGGTATCTTATAGTATAATATAAAATGATTAGTGAGTACATTTTAAAATGCACTCACTAATCATTTTATCATCTAATTAGAAAAACTTTCATTAATTACTGTATCATCGAAAGTTGAACATATGTACTTCCAATTCTATACTCATAGCTGACAGAAACGTTAGGAACAATATTAGTTATTTGCAAAATACCATAGAAAATATCTGCCGGGTTGGGACCATTTA
>JBDTVF010000016.1:0-25654 GCA_040007325.1 Ginsengibacter sp.
TCTAATCAACTGAAAAATCAGCATTTGCTATGGAGAGCTGCCTTTGGCCCCATGGCTGAAAATGTAAATGAACTTTCAAACGTTTCACAAAAAGATCTTTATCAACTTCTCTTAAAAACTTCTTCAAAAAAACCGGTGCAATTTGATGTCGCCAATAATCTTTTCGATGGACTCGTAAAAGGAGTTCAGGATCTTGGAAAGATGCAGCAGCTAAGCAAAGATGAAAAGAAGATGCTTCGCAAACAATCTGTTGAAGATCTCAAAAGTCTCAATCTTACATGGCTTAGTGAGATGATAAACAGTGAAGCTCAATTGAGGGAAAAAATGAGCTTCTTCTGGCATGGCCACTTCGCCTGCAGAGTTATCAATATCTATTTTCAGCAGCAACTTTTAAATACGATACGGGGAAATGCTTTGGGAAATTTCGGGGATCTTTTGCGTGAAGTAAGCAAGAGCCCGGCGATGCTTTCATTTTTAAATAATCAGCAAAATAAAAAACAACATCCCAATGAAAACTTTGCCCGCGAGGTGATGGAACTGTTCACTATGGGACGTGGCAACTATACAGAAAAAGATGTGAAGGAAGCTGCAAGAGCATTTACCGGCTGGGGTTTCAGTATGAAAGGTGAATTTGTCGAAAGATCGTTTCAACATGATACGGGTACAAAAACTTTTTTGGGTAAAACCGGCAACTTCACCGGCGATGATATTATAGATATGCTATTGGAACAAAAACAAACGGCAACATTTATTTCTAAAAAAGTATATCGCTATTTCGTAAACGATAAGCCGGATGAAGCTAAAATTGAATCCCTCTCAAATACTTTTTATGACAGTGGCTACGATATAAAAAAACTACTTGCTGCTATGTATACCAGCGATTGGTTTTACGACGAAAAAAATATCGGTACCAGGATTAAATCTCCGGTTGAACTAATTGCCGGTATCCGCAGGCTTGTTCCAATGGAACTTGAGCAACCCGAAGCACAGCTTTTATTTCAAAGGGCTCTTGGTCAAATATTATTTTATCCTCCAAACGTTGCCGGCTGGCCGGGTGGTAAAAACTGGATCGACAGCAGCGCCCTGATGCTACGAATGCGTCTATCCCAGATCCTGACTGATGCAGACGATTTTTCTGTAAGACCCAAAGACGATGATGATACCATGATGGGAAAAGAAGGAGTAGATACAATTGCTAAACCCAAACAATTAAATGTGAACGTTGATTGGCCTTCCGTTACAAAAGTATTTGCAAACACTCCGAAGGATAATCTTTTACAAAAAATAAGTGATGTAGTGTTACAAACAAAAAGCACAATCGACTCCGGGCTAATCGACAGGTATATCGACAAACAAGCAAGAGATACATACATTAAAACGGCAATGGTTGATTTAATGAGTACACCAGAGTATCAGTTGTGTTGAAGCCCCTAACCCCTGAAGGGGGAGTGGTATTTTTCACCATTTTATTAAAAAAAATACGCCTTAAAGTGTCGAAAAATAAAAATTATTTTAAACTCAAAATCAACCCACGATAACCTCCTTTCCTTTCGGGGAAGGGTTGGGATGGGGCTATTATATTATGTTATTTAAAAGAAGAGAATTTTTACAAGCAGGATCATTGGCCACCGCATCTGCAATGATGCCAAAATTCTTAAAAGCCTTTGATGGCCAAACCATGGTACCACCGGGAAACAAAGTGGTTGTGGTGTTGCAATTCAGCGGAGGTAATGATGGTCTGAATACGGTGATACCCGTTCGAAATGATATTTATTATAAATCAAGACCTAAGCTTGGAATAGTAAAGGACAAAGCACTAAAGCTTACCGATGATGCGGGAATTAATCCTGCATTAACAGCTTTCAAAGGCTTATTTGATGAAGGCAATCTTGGTATTATTAACAGTGTAGGTTACCCGAACCCTGATCGCTCTCATTTCAGAAGTATGGATATCTGGCAAAGCGCCAGTGATAGCGACAAGTATTTATATACAGGTTGGTTGGGGCGTTATCTCGATGCACAATGTAGCGGATGCAGCAAACCAACGCAGGCTATCGAAGTGGACGACGTACTCAGCCTCGCCTTAAAAGGTGAAAATGAAAAAGGCCTTGCTGTAAAAGACCCGAAAAGATTGTACAACACAAGCCATGAAAAATATTTCAAAGACATAAATACGGCCCATGAAAAAGGCGAAGAGACAGTTGATTACTTATATAAAACATTGAGTGAAACGCTGAGCAGCGCCGATTATATTTACCAGCAAAGTAAAATACATCCAAGCTCCGCCACGTACCCGCAAACGGAGCTGGGCAAAAATTTAAAGACCATTGCTTCCTTAATTCTAAGTGATATAAATACAAAAGTTTACTACGTGAGCCTTGGGAGTTTTGATACGCATGTGAACCAGGAAAACCAACAAGCAAGGCTGTTCACACAATTGAATGACGCCATGACTGCCTTTGTAAAAGATCTTAAAGAAAATCACCGTTTCGAAGATGTAATGGTAATGACCTTTAGTGAATTTGGAAGAAGGGTTGCTCAAAATGCCAGCGGGGGTACGGACCATGGTACGGCAAACAATATGTTTTTTATAAGCGGAGGGCTTAAACAAAAAGGCCTCATAAATGCTATGCCCAATCTGGCAGATTTAAATGACGGAGATTTGAAACACCAGGTAGATTTCAAAAATGTGTATGCTACTGTTTTGAATAAATGGTTGGGAGCTGATGATAAAGCGATACTCGGAAACAAATATGAATTGATGAGTTTTATCTAAAATTCGCTTCCATAATTTTTAAGCCTCAAGATTCTTCAGGCATTTTTTCAGATCAATACCTTTACCTAAAACGCCTTTGAAAATATCCCCGGTCTTTTTTATGCGCTGCAATGTATTGTGAATATCAAATTGCTTGGGTGATAAGCCACTTTTTACTTCCTTCCAAAGCAATGGTGTAGAAACCGTTGCGCCGATCTTCGGCCTTAGGCTATATACCGATGAAATTGTTTGCCCTTTCCTGTTTTGCAAGTAGTCAAGGTAGATATGTTTATTACCTCTTTTTTTTAAATTTCGTTCCAGCGTTGTAAAGCTTTTAAGTTGCTCATTTGCCATCATACACACGAGATAAGTAAAATCTTTTGCCTGCTCGTAAGAATACTTTTTACCAGTTGGAACATAAATGTGAATTCCAGATGAACCTGATGTTTTACAAAAACCGGGAGCGCCAGCTTTGTCAAGAACTTGCTTGATAACATTCGCAGCTTCGATCACTTGTTCAAAAGTATTTTTATCCGATGGGTCTATATCGATTATAAGATAATCCGGTTTGTCGAGCGCTTTTATAGTAGAATGCCACGGATTAAGCTCTATACATCCCAGGTTATTGAGGTACGTGAGTGTAGGCTTATTATCGCAAACGATATAATCGATCTGCTTTTTATTTGACTCAGAAAATACTTTTTGATTTTTCACAAAGCGTGGCGCTTCACCTGCCGCATCTTTATGAAAAAATCCTTGTTCATGTATGCCGTTTGGATTTCTCAATAATGACTCCGGGCGTCCTTTGAGATAAGGCAAAATATAATCAGCTACTGAAATATAGTAATCGATAACGTCTCCTTTCGTAATGCCATCTTCAGGAAAGTATATTTTGTCTAAATGAGTTGTTTTCACTTTGGTCTTACCAATAGTAAAAATTTTGTCATTGCCGTTCTTATCGCTTTCATCTTCCTTTTCTTTTTTGCTAACAGTTTTTTTTGAATTTACCTTTTTAACCGGTTTTGAATTTGCCATTGTTACTTCATTTAAATTTTTGTCTTCACGCAGGTGCAGGAATACAGGATGTCTTAGCTTACCATCATTAGTAATTTCAGAATATTTAACCTCGCAAATAAGTTGTGGCCGCACCCATGTCACGGGCATATTAGTTTTTACTTTTTCATCAAATGGCGATTCATCCCGTATTAAAGGTTGGAGTATTTCAAACATTTCTTTAAGGGTTTTTTGATTGAAACCCGTTCCGGTATGACCGATATAGTGCAACTTATTACCATCGACAAGCGAAGCAAGAACGAGCGCTCCAAAATATTTTCTCGAACCTCCGGCCTGTGTGAAGCCTGCAATAATAGCTTCCTGAGTTTTATGATTTTTTATCTTAAGCCATTCCGTAGTTCGTTTTCCAGGGTAATATTTTGAATTAATTTTTTTAGCAATAATACCTTCAAGATTATTATCATTAGACACTTTAAAAAAAGCTTTTCCTTTTTCAAGAATGTGGTCTGAATATTTGATCACTTCATTTTCAGGAATAATTTTGGAGAGTAATTCTTTTCTTTCCACCAATGTAAGTCCTGTAGTATCATGACCATTAAGATGAAGCAGGTCAAACACGTGATATTGTATAGGGCGATCAGTATTTTCGGAATAATGCTGCAGCAATTGAAAACTCGGATGACCTTCATCATTCAGCACTACGATTTCGCCATCTAAAACAGCATCTTCTTTTATTTGCTTTAACTGATCAACAACTATAGGATAGGTATTTTCAAATGTGAGGCCGTTGCGGGAGTAGAGGGCAATATTATTTTTATTTTTATCAGTGATGGCCCGGTAACCATCCCATTTAATTTCAAAAATCCAGTCTTTATCATCAAAGGGTTCATCGGTTTCCTTCGCAAGCATCGGTTGAATAAAAGTCGCAAGCTTGCGTGCTTTTTTAATTGAGGTCGCTACGTACTTTTTTTTTTCACCGGCTTTTTATTTTCTTCAAGCCATTTATTTATCGGAGAAGATCTTGGCGTCTCCTCTTCACTGCTATATTCTTTATCCACAGCGTATTTATCATTGTGCTTGATGAGTAACCAGCTATTATCATCCTTACCATTACCTTTTAGTTTAACTAACGCAAATTCTCCTTTAAGCTTTTTGCCGGAGAGTGTAATTTTCAAGTTACCCGCTTTTAGACCTGCCTTAAGTTTCTTTTCAACGGTAGCTCTGTCAGAATTATCAATGTCAGTATACGTTCCGTGATCCCATATTTCAACAATGCCAGCTCCATAATTTCCTTCAGGAATTACGCCTGCAAAATCTTTATAATCGTATGGATGATCTTCTACCATCATTGCCAGGCGCTTGTCTTTTGGATTTAAGGATGGCCCTTTGGGAACAGCCCAGCTTTTAAGAACACCTTCCATTTCGAGCCTAAAATCATAGTGAAGATGAGATGCTTTATGCCGCTGGATCACAAACGTAAGCTTCTTCTCGGATTTTTTTACTTTACCCGAAGGCTCTGATGTCTCCTTAAAATTTCTCTTTTTCTTATACTGCGTAAGTGCCATTAAGATGCTTTTTTACGTTTTACGTCAAGGCTTGCTTTAAGCTGCTCCATAAGATCTTTGGTTTTGCTATGAACAACTTTCATCTGAGGAGCCTTAATCTTTTTACCACTTGCTTTTGCCTCTATCAATTTCAAAAGCTCGGCGTTATAAGTGTCTTTATATTTCGAGATATCAAATTTTGCCGTCAGCTGATCGATCAATGTGATTGCCATTTTTAATTCGGCTGCTTTTACTTCGGTATTTTTAGGAAGCACTAATTCATCCGTATCTCTTATTTCTTCTTCAAATCTTATACGGTTTAATATAATTGCATCCTTATCTGGCCGCAGTATGGCAAGGCTTTCTTTACTGCGCATCACAAAAGTCGCAACTCCCACTTTCTTTGTTTTAACCAATGCTTGTCTCAGCAATTCATACGGCCGTGTACCAGACTTATCGGGTTCCAGATAATAAGGCGTTTCATAATACATACTGCTGATTTCTTCTTCCTTTACAAAATCAGAAATCTCTATCGTTTTAGTTTTCTTAGCACTCGCCGCTTCAAAATCTTTATCATCCAAAATGATATATTCATTATCAAGTTTATACCCTTTCACGATGTTAGCCCAGGGCACCTCCTTACCCGACTTTTCATTTATACGCTGATACTTGATATGTGAATGATCCTTTTTATCAAGCATATCAAGATTCAAATTGCTGGATTCCGTAGCGCTGTAGAGTTTCACAGGAATATTCACGAGTCCGAAGCCAATGGCACCTGTCCAGATAGGTCTCATAAAAAAAGTTTTATTGCGAAAATAATAACATGAAAAGTTTGTGCCTCTTTTCCAAACGCTTTGCCGATAAGCATTAGCAGGCTTCTCAAAAAGCGACTTTTTAACCTGTGAGGAATAAATTCCACAGCAAAAAAGTGATGTAAGCCTTTTTATTAAGTGGCACCGACGGCGCCCTTCGGCACTTTTTTCTTACCTGCCATCGCAAGCAAAAGGACCGGTAATAATACGAGGTTAGTCAACGTCGCCGTAAATAAAGTTATAGATGTCAGCCATCCTAATGACTGGGTGCCACCAAATCCACTAAAGCAGAATATGACAAAACCGGCAATCAAAACAAGCGAAGTATATACTATGCTAAGGCCAGTATGTTTAATTGTTTCAGACACCGTGACTTTCACATCAAAATTGTTGGAAGGAAGTTCCTGCTTGTAATTCACCAAAAATCTTATGGTAACATCAATGGCTATCCCAAGTGCCACACTGAAGATGAGAACTGTGGATGGCTTTAACCGTACGCCACTCCAGCCCATAATACCTGCCGTAACGATGAGCGGAATTAAATTTGGAATGAGCGAGCATACTAATATGCGTAACGACCGGAACAGGTAAAGCATACACAAGGCTATAAACAGGAATGCCCAAAGAATACTTTCCTTAAGTCCGTTAATGATAAATGCGCTTCCTTCAAGGAATGTCGTGGTAGCACCGGTAAGGGTTACTTTAAATTTGGATGTGTCGAATAGCTGATCGGCCCGGTGGCTGATGCCACTGAGTATCGAAGGTAATCGCTTCGTTCCAACATCAGCCATAGTGATACTCATCCTGGTAGTTTGCCGTGCGGTATCAATAAAACTCGTGAGCAATTTGGTGAGATTATTTTTTGGGCCGCTATCATTCGATGGCTTTAGATATTCTCCTACGAATGCTGCATCAAAAGAATTGGGAAGCGCATAATTCGAAGAGTCTCCTTCATAAAAGCCTTGCTTGACAAACTTGATTCCTTCTGCAATTGAAAGCGGGCGGCTCATCTCGGGTTGCGCCGTAATATACGCAGACAAAGAATCCATTTTTTGTAGAACGGGCAATATTCTTGAGCCGGCAAGACCATATCTTTTTTTAGAATCGATCATAATTTCCAACGGCATAACCCCATTAAAATTCTTTTCAAAGAATTTGAGATCGGTATAAATTTTATCTGTCTTAGGCAAATCATCAACAATAAATCCTTCAGTTTTCAATCGAAACATTCCAAGAATTGACAAGATGATAACTACCAGCGTTAGCGAATAAACTATAACCTTATGATGCAGCACCCATCTTTCAATTTGTAAAAGAAGATTTGTAAAAAATTTTACGTCGAGGTATCTAAGTTGCCGGGTACCCGGCACTTTTATCATACTTAAAGCCGCGGGTAAAAGAATAAAAGAGATTACAAAAATGAGCATAATGCTCAAGCCAGCCACCTGTCCAAACTCCTTTAGAATGGCGCTTTTAGTAAGAGCAAATACGGCAAAACCAATAGCTGCAGTCAAATTGCAGAAAAGCGTTACTACGCCCATCTTGCTCACCATGTCTATCAATGATTGGCGTTTATCGCCTGTTTTCTTATAGGTCGAATGGTATTTGTTCAAAAAATAAATGCAATTCGGTATGCCGATGACGACTATTAAGGGGGGAATAAGTGCAGTAAGCAATGTGATTTTATAGCCAAAAAGATAGGTAATCCCAATGCTCCAAATTACTCCTATTATCACCACTAACAATGATAAAACCATTGTGGTAACTGAACGGAACATCAATAATAAAATCAGTGCTGACAATCCTAACGATCCGATGATAAACCATTTCATCTCTCTTGCAATTCTATCTGCAACCTGCGTGCGGATGAGTGGCAGGCCGCTTATATGTGTAGGCACGTTCGTCTTTGCCGTATAAGCATCTATCGTTTTAATGATAGCATTAATCACCTTCGTTCGGTCGGAGGAATTCAATATATCCTTATTGATCCTTACGGCCGTGAGATAACTTTTGGTGGTAGGATTATATAAAAGACTTTTATAAAATGGCAGCGTGTAGAAAAGGGATTTATCGCTATCGAGCGCTGCCTGCGTATTTAATGATGAAGGAAAAACCGGAACCGCATTTAGCTTTTGCGAAGCAGTATCTTTCAGCAGGTCTACTGCACTGGATATACCTAAAACATCTTCAACGTAAGCTACTTTTTTCAGGCTTGCATTTAGTTGTTGATAAGCTTTAAAATTGTCGAGAGAAAATAAATCGTCTGTCTGAATGCCTATTACCAAAAGGTTTCCGTCATCACCAAACTTATCTTTAAAGTCGAGGTATTCTTTATACCTTGGATTGTCGACAGGAATTGCTTTTGCAAATTCGTAACTCAGTTTTACTTTACTTGCAAAAAAAGCCATAGCAACCGTAACGGCCAGCAATGCGATTAACAAGATTATTTTATTGTCAAGCACAAAGCCGGCGAGGCGTTTCCACATACACAATATACTTTGAACAAAGAAACTAAATTATTATTGGAAGTGGTGGCTGAACTAAAAATCTATTCCTGGATCTTCTCCATTTCATCATTTACAAAATCCATCAGCGTTTTAATATTGCCTGGCGAAAAATCAAACGTAAGTCCGGCAGCTTTGTAAAGCTCAGGCAAAGTTTTAGTACCACCGAGGCTTAGCGCCTTCATATAATTATCGAGCGCCTGTTCCGGATTTTTTTTGTATTGCATCCACATGCCTATTGCGCCTAATTGCGCGATACCATATTCTATGTAGTAAAAAGGCACTTCAAATAAATGTAATTGCTTTTGCCAACCGTTTTCGCGGTATGCTTCAAGACCAGTGTAATCTATAACTGCATCAGAAAAAGTGTCTAAAATTTCAACCCACTTTTTGGTTCTTTCCTGGGTTGTATGTTGCGGATTCTCGTACAGCCAATGCTGAAATTTATCAATCGTCGCAATCCACGGAAAAATAGTAATAACTCTTTCGAGCTGGTGCTCCTTTGCCCTTTTAAGATCTTCTTTGTTGTCAAAGAAAACTTCCCAATGATCCATACTGAAAAGCTCCATTGCCATGCTGGCAACTTCTGCAATTTCCATAGGATAATCTTTGAATGCATTCAGCGGCAATTTATGCGCAAGAAAGGAATGTACTGCATGGCCGCCTTCATGAACCATAGTAGACACATCGTGCATTTGGCCGGCGGCATTCATAAAAATAAATGGTGCGCCGCTTTCTGCAAGGGGGCAGTTGTATCCTCCCGGAGCTTTACCCTGCCTGCTTTCCAGGTCAAGATGTTTCATAGCATTCATCTGCTCAAGGCAAGCTCCAAAAAACGGTCTTATCTCCTTAAAGCATTCAATTGATTTTTCAAGAAGTTCCTTACTGGTCTTGAAAGGTGTAAGCGCTTTGGTTCCTGCAGGTTCGGCTTCCATATCCCAGGGTCTTAAATTATCAAGCGCCAATTTCTGTTGCTTGTGGGTATAAATTTTATTGACCAGGGGTAAGACGTGCTCTCTAACAGAGTCGTGAAAACGAAAACAATCTTCTTTTGTGTAATCAAATCTTCCAAGCTCCTTAAATTTATAGTCGCGATAATTTTCGAAGCCGGCATTTTCCGCAACCTTTTGTCTTTTTTCTACTAACGATGTAAACAGGTCATTCAACTCTTTTTTGTCCTGCAATCTTCTTCCTTGTACTTTCCTGTATACATCTTCACGCAGTTCACGATCGTGACTTTCAAGAAATTTTGCCGCTTGTTGTAAAGTATATTCTTTTCCCTCAACCTCTATCGTCATCTTACCTGTTATTGCTCCGTACTTCTGCTGGAGTACAGCAAGTTCTGCCTGGAGCTTTATGTTTTCTTCACGAAATAATTCAATACTCTTTTTTACAGAGCGCAGGTAAGTGAAGTAAATTGCGGGGTCAAGATCTTTTGTAAAGGGCGAATTGATCAGCTTCTTGTTAAGGGCATCAGCATAAGGTTGTATCCTTGGCTGTATTTCCATGCAAAAAAAGTTGAAGGACTCTTCCAGCTTTTTATCAGTGGTATCACACGTCATCTTAATCTGGCGCCAGCAGAAATCCTCGTTGATCGCAGCGTCGAGCTCATTCATATCTCCCAGCCATTTCTCAAGGTCTTTATCAGAGTTAATCTCTCTTTGTAAAAGCTCCTTAAAATAGGGCTCTATCACTTCCCAGTTCTCCACGACTAGATCTTCCGGAAGATATTTTCTCGAAATCTTTTTTATATCTGCAGATGCTTCAATCATTTTTTCTTAATTAAGTGAAAAATAAATCACGGCAGGCACGGTCAGAGTAAGTGTGCCGCTAGTACTACGATCACTTTACTCCACGACTTTCGATCTTACGCGGCGCTGCTTTTTGCGGTTTCATATCTTTCACATGTGCAGTCTCCGGATGAGCAGGCTTGTGACTTTTTGCAGGATCACTACCTTCTTCCCCTTCTTCAGGTGACTTTGGTTTTATCTCGATCTCGTTGCTTTTAAGAATCTGGAACCACTTGAGCATTTTCTTCATATCACTTGTATATACTCTCTCGAAATCCATATCAGGATACACTTTTGTAAAGTATGCTTTTAAAACTTTGGCATCTGAAGACGCATCCGGAGTTTTCTCCTTACTGTCTTTCATTGCGATAAAAACATCGGCAAGATTTGTATTGTCTTTCGTCGTAAACACCTCGATACTTTCAAGATGGGAAAAATTGTGCTGGCGGTTGCTGACAAACTTTGAGCTTTTATCTTCCAGTGAGCGCAATACTGCGCCATCTGACTTTGAAGAAAGCAATTCAAATAATCCGCTGAGGCCTGTAACCGAAACGATCTTATGATAATCCATGATAGCTGTTTATTTTTTTGGAACTGCAAGATAAATGAAATGCTTTTTAGTAATGTTAATGAAATAAAAAACTGGAAATTTTTGGTTTTCCTGCTTACATCTGCAAAGGCATATCGAATTAAAGACCCTTGCAATCCATATCAGCCAAAGGTTTTACACGAGAATGGCGTCAAATGGTTTAATAAATGAATTTTATGTATAGAATTTTATTAAGCCTTTTTTTAACCGGAGTATTTTTTTCAACCATGAAAGCTCAATCGGTTACAGGCATATTACAAGATGCTGCTGAAAAAACGCCTTTATCAAATGCAACTATACAACTCTCATCCGTTAATTCCTCTGCCAACGGCCTTTCGGCAGTTTCAGATGCCAGGGGCGCATTTACTTTTAACCAAATTGCTGCCGGCGATTATACACTTACAGCCACTTCGGTAGGCTATGAAACCTTTGTGAAACTGATCTCTGTTATTGATGGCCTTAACAATCTTGGAACTATTGATATTCCGAAAGGAGCTAAAACATTAACCACTGTCGTAATAAGTGGTGAAGCCCCGCCTGTAAAGCAAAAAAATGATACACTTGAATATGCAGCAAGTCAATATAAAGTGAATCCCGATGCAACCTCGGAGGATCTTATTAAGAAGATGCCGGGTGTAACTGTTGATAAAACAGGCACAGTTACGGCCCAGGGAGAAACTGTAAAAAAAGTTACGGTAGATGGCCGCGATTTTTTTGGTGATGATGCAACGGCTACTCTGCGGAATTTGCCCGCTGAAGTGATAGATAAAATACAGGTGTTTGACAAACTAAGCGACCAGGCGCAGCTAACCGGCTTCGACGATGGTAATACAACTAAGTCAATAAACATTGTGACCAGAAAGGATATGCGCAATGGCAACTTCGGGAGAATTTTCGCAGGTTATGGAACAGATGACCGCTATTCCGCCGGTGGCAATGTTAGCTTTTTCAATAGCGCCCGGCGTATTTCATTAATCGGGCTATTCAACAATGTTAACCAGCAAAATTTTTCTTCGCAGGATTTATTGGGTGTTACAAGTTCCGGCAATCGCGGTGGTGGAGGACGTCGTGGCGGTGGAGGCGGTGGAAACTATCGTCGTGGTGGCTCAGACAATTTTACAATAGGTCAGCAAAACGGTATAGCAAAGACAAACGCAGCAGGCATTAATTATAGTGATGCCTGGGGCAAAAATATAGATGTAACCGGAAGCTATTTTTTTAATAACAGTAACACATCCAATAATCAAACATTAAACCAGCAAAATATAATAACACAGGACAGCAGTAATTACTATGATGAAAACACTGTGTCGAGTAACCAGAATTATAGTAACAGGGTCAACTTCCGGCTCAACTATAAAATAGACTCCAATAACTCAATCCTGGTAACTTCTAATTTAGGTTTTCAAAAAAATAATTCTGTCAATTTTGTGAACGGGGTTAATTATTTAGATGAAAACAAACAGGATAAAATAAGCCAGACGACCAGCGATCTCAATAGCGACTCGCACGGAAATAATTTAAGCACAACAGTTTTGTTTCGGCATTCATTTGCCAAAAGAGGTAGAAGCATTTCGCTGGGAATAACGAACAGTGCAAGCGATAAGATCGGCGAGAATTATTTAACGGCTGTAAACACTTATTATAAATCAAACGCAACTATAACAGACTCCCTTCAACAATTATCCAACCAGCAAAATCATAATAATAAATACAGCTTTAACCTGGTGTACACGGAGCCTGTGGGTAAAAAGGGGCAACTACAAATGAACTATAATCCGTCCTTTTCAAAGAATACTGCAGACCAGGAAACTTTTTATTACGATAATGGATCTTCCAAATATTCATTGCTGGATACGAGCCTGAGTAATAAATTTGATAATACCTACAATACACAGAATGCCGGTATTACTTATCGCCGGGGCGACAGGGACAACATGGTTGCCGCGGGCATTTCTTATCAATACAGTGAACTCAAAAGCGACCAGGTTTTCCCGCAGGTATCGCACATTAATAATACTTACAGTAATATCCTGGGCAATGTTTTTTCCCGGTTTAAGTTTTCTTCAAAAAGTACTTTGAGAGTTATTTACCGCGGGTCAGTAAGCCCTCCTTCGGTAACCCAATTGCAAAATGTGATCAACAATTCAAACCAGTTTTTTTATACTACTGGTAACCCGGACCTGCAACAGCAATACACTAATAATTTAATTACGCGATATAACTACACAAACACTGTAAAAGGCCAAAGCTTTTTTGCCAATATCTTTTTACAATCTATAAATAATTATGTTGCGAACGCAACTTATACCGCATCAAAAGACTCCGCTTTATCCAGCACAGTTACTCTTTACAGAGGTTCACAGATATCCAAACCAGTAAACCTAAACGGGTACATAAGCGCACGATCGTTCTTTACTTTTGGTTTGCCGTTAAAATTTATGAAGTCAAACTTAAATTGGAATGCAGGATTTGGGTATGCCAAACTTCCCGGCCTTCTTAACAATGTAAGTAACATTTCTAATAGCTATAATTATAATTTGGGAGCGGTATTGTCGAGCAACATCAGCGAGTATGTTGACTTCAATTTATCGTATTCTGCTAACATCAATAATGTAAAGAATACTATTCAACCTACATTAAACAATAACTACTTTACCCAGTCAGCAGGCTTTTCGGCCAATCTCCTTACCAAAAAAGGTTTGTTCTTCAATAATGACTTAACCAATGAATACTATAAGGGATTATCGGGTGGCTATAATACCAACTACTGGCTGTGGAATATAGCAGTGGGGCAAAAGTTTTTAAAGAACCAGGCGGGAGAATTGAAATTATCTGTGTTTGACCTGCTAAAACAAAACAGGAGTATTACCCGCAATGTAACAGAATCATATATTCAGGACGTGCAGAACCAGGTGCTTCAACAATACTTTATGCTAACATTTACTTACAAATTAAAGAACTTTGGATCCGGCAAAGCCAGTACGTCGGCACAGAAACCAATGGACAGAAAAAGAGATCCCCGTGGATTTTAATTTAGCATAAAATATTGTATTTTGAATGAACAGGAGCTGATAGAACTGGTAAAGGGAAGAGACAGGATTGCTTTTAAAACACTCGTGGAAACCTGGCAGGATATGGTTTACAACACTGCTTTAGGTATTCTTCAAAGTGCAGAAGATGCAGAGGACGTATCCCAGGAAGCATTTATGCAGGTTTATGAATCGATTTCCTCGTTTAAAGGTGAATCAAAATTTTCAACCTGGCTTTATAGAATTGCTGTTACAAAAACAACGGATCATATAAGGAAGAAAAAACGAAAAAAACGATTTGCTTTTATACAAAGCCTTTACGGAAAAAATGATGACCAAATCATAGATCCGCCGGATTTTTTTCATCCTGGTATCCATCTTGAAAATAAAGAAAACGGGGCCGTGCTTTTCAAGGCGATTGACCAGTTGTTGCCGAATCAAAAGACAGCTTTTATACTAAGCAAAATGGAAAACCTGAGTTACAGGGAAATAGGTGAAATATTGAACCTGAGCGAGGCGGCGGTCGATGCTTTGCTTCAAAGGGCAAAGGACAAGCTGAAAAAAATATTAAAGAACTATTATAGTAATTATAATGATTGAAGCGCCGGATTTAACACTTACAGGGTTTACACCAGGCGCAGGTTTGGATTTAAAAAAACGTCTAAATTAATTATGAAAATGGATGAGACTTCAGTAAACAAAAAAGTTGACGACGCTCTGGGTAGCATCGACAATATTTCGCGTGCATCTGCTACGCCTTTTTTCTTTACAAGGCTTGAAGCGAGGATGCTGAATGGGAAAAATGTATGGAACAGGATGTCATCTTTTTTTGCACGTCCGGTCATTGCTTTTACATGTATTTGCATTGTGATTATGATTAACCTTGCCGTATTATTTAGCTCCATACACTCAGAAAATTTATATACACAGGCAGGAAATGAAGTGGCAGCAGTAGATGAGTATAACCAGGTGGCAACAGGCTTATACGAATTGGAAAAATAAAATATTAAGATGGATAACAATAAGAAGAATAAATCACTGATCTCTATCATCATTTTCCTGCTTATAACAAATATTGCAATGCTCGTTTTTTTTGTATTTCTAAACGAGCCCGCAGATAAATCATCGGCTAACGAGAACCAAGGGCGTTTTTCAAAAGCATTGCAACAGGATGTGGGTTTTAGTAAAGAGCAATATGATCAATACCAGCTATTGCGCAAGGCGAACTTCGATAAAGTGAGGCCGATGTTTAATGATGTGCGCACTGCAAAATTTCGCATGTACGACCTTCTCTACACCGAACCGGTATCTGATTCGGTTTTGCAAAATAAAGCAGCATTGATCGGCGAAAAACAAGAAGAACTGGATATTCAAATGTTCAGACACTTTGAAAGGGCCCGTAAAATCTGCACCGGCGAGCAACTTCCAAAATTTGATACCGCAGTAAAACAATTGATCATTAGAATGACCTCCCGGCCTGGAAAAAGTTCGCACGGTCATTGATAAAAAAATTTCAACACCTCTGTCTGAAAGACAGAGAATTTTAAAACAAAACACAATTACCTACAAATGAAAACGAAGATCACCATGATTGTTGCTTTCCTTATTGCAACAGCCACCGCTACCAATGCGCAGCAACAGGGCTTTCAAAGAAAGACTGTTGAAGAAAGAGTTCAATCCGCTCTGGAAAAAATCTCTGATCCGCTCAAACTTGATAAAGACCAGCAGGATAAAACAACTGCTGTACTTACGGATTATTATAAAGAGCAGGATAAAATGAGAGAAGATGCCCGTGCAAGCGGTAACCGGCCCGATAGAACCATATTTGAAAAAAAGATGAATGACCGCGATGAAAAACTGAAAGGCATTTTCAACGATGATCAGTACAAGAAATTTAAAGATGAAGTAGAACCTTCGATGCGCCCTCAGAGAAGAAACGGCGGTCAAGGCACTGGAAATAGTTAGAAGGTTGGATGGATTTTAGGTTAAAAGAAAGAGGCTTGTCTCCCGGCAAGCCTCTTGTTTTTTAAGTATTTCCTGTTATCTCTATCGCCATGCCTTCGCCGATGAGATTAAATAAATCAATTCGTAAATGCAGTAAATATAAAATCGCGTCGGGGGAAAAGCTATAGCCTCTTGGTCGACCTATATTCAACCCTTTTTTATTTAAGGTCTCGCTTTCTTCGACATTCAAATCCGAAATTTTTCGCAACAGCAACCTTACAGGTTGTTCATCAGAAAATAATTTTTCAAAAATTTCCCCATTGTCTTTTTGAATGAAACACGAGTTTTCATGAACGCCTATTAACTTACCAAAGTTTGTATCGCAGCCTAAATACAAATGCAGGTATTCATACATTTTCATGATGCTGAATATTTAAGATTTACTTTTTTGCCGACAAGGCCACTTTAACGCCAAGCCCAATCAATATAATCCCGGTAACTTTTTCCTGTATGTTCCAAAGCTTTTGATGGTTCTTGATAAAGTTGCTCGCCTTACCCAATAACAATGAAATTATGATGAGTACTGCCGTTCCTTGCAGGGCAAACCACAAACAAAGAGAAAAAAGTTGCGTCTTATAAAATGGTGATCCTTCCTGTATAAATTGTGGCAAAAAAGACAAAAAGAATAAGGCAACTTTTGGGTTTAAAGCGTTGGTTACAATTCCCTGTTTTAATAATTTCCACTTGCTAACAGGTCGAAGGCTGACGACATTTTTATCAAAATTCTCTTTGCTTATTAAAACTTTTACTCCCAGATAAATCAAATAGCCTGCGCCCAGGAATTTAATGATTTCAAAAAGAAATGCGGATTTGGCAATTATGATTGAAAGCCCAAAAACTGCAGCAAGAATGTGTACAAAACAGCCAACAAAAACTCCTATCGCCGAAACAATACCTGCTTTTGCTCCCTGTGAAATTGTCCTTGAGGCAACATAAATCATGTCGTTGCCGGGTGTAAGATTTAATAAAAGAGAAGCGATAAAAAATAAGTAAAGATTCTGAATATGGAACATATGCGAGATTTAAAAAAATTCATCATTCAGTTTTTAAATGTACAAATCATTTTGTATCCCGGCTTTCCAGGTCAAAAAAACAGCATTGCATTTTCTAAAATAATTTTACAGGCGGTAGAATACTTCTACAGACATTTTAGAACTTCAAAAGAAAGAATGCAATCAAAAAAGCCGAATTTTATTATTCGGCAATAAAGAATTAACCGGTATATAAGTTCGCATTATTTCACAAATTTTTTATTCTATTATTACTATGGCATACGACGAAAAACTTGCAGACAGAGTGAGAGAAATAATTGCTGCCCAAGAAAAAAATATAGAGGAAAAGAAAATGTTTGGAGGCTTATGTTTTATGGTAAATGATAAGATGTGCATCGGTGTAAGAAGCGATAGCCTTATGATGCGGATAGGGCCGGATGCTTATGATGAAGCTTTGGAAAAGGACGGATGCAGGCCAATGGAATTTACCGGGAGATCAATGAAAGGTTTTGTATATGTGGACGACGCTGCCTTAAATACGAAAAAGAAATTGCAAGGCTGGGTAAAGATCGCATTAGATTATAACAAAATCGCCAAACCTTCAAAGAAGAAAAAGCAATGAGCCTTTAAGAATTTTATTAACAGGGCTTCCCAATTTTGAGCGATAAACCAACCTATATCAAAATCGGGGACGATTAAAAACTTCAGGACACATTAAAATAATCGCGGGCATTGTAATAACAGATGTCCTGTACAATGCCTCCCATCCATTTTTCATCATTTGGCAATAAGCCCCTTTCCATTTCATCTCCGAATAAGTTGCACAAAATTCTCCGGAAATATTCATGTCGTGAATAGGATAAAAAGCTGCGGCTGTCTGTTGTCATCCCAATAAATGCGCTGATGATGCCAACATTAGATAATGCATTCATTTGTTTTTCCATTCCATCTTTCTGGTCGAGAAACCACCATCCCGTGCCAAATTGAATTTTTCCTTTTATTGTACCATCATTAAAGTTGCCAGCCATGCCGGCAAATACTTCATTATCCGCGGGGTTATTGTTGTAAATAATTGTTTTAGTAAGAGAATCTTCTTTGTCCAGTTCATTGAGAAAATAAGCCAAAGCATTTGCTTGTGGCAAGTCTCCTATTGAGTCAACTCCACAATCGGCACCCAGTGTTTTTAATAATCTTGAATTGGTATTTCGCAGCGGCCCTAAATGAAATTGCTGTACCCAACCTTTAGCATAATACATTTTGCTTAGTTGTAGTAATACATATCCTGCAAAAGCATCCGGATCAGAGAATACCGCATTTTCGTTCGCAAGGAATTTTTTGAACTCCGCTTCTAAAGCTGCAGAAAAGCGAGGAGAAGACGGCATTTGGTTTAATCCGTGATCTGAAATACGGCAATTATTTTCATGAAAATAATCCACTCTTTGCTGAAGTGCATGCAACAGAGAATCCATGTCAATAATGGTAACTGCACTGGCCCTCGATAATTTATTTAGATATGCAGTAAAAAAATTTCTGTTATCAATTTGGAATATTTTGTCGGGCCTGAATGCCGGATGCACGGCAATACCAATATTTTGTGCTGTTATGCTTTTATGCCAGGCCAAATCATCACAGGGGTCATCCGTTGTAGATGCAAAGAAAACTTTATATTTTTTGAGCAATGGTTGCGCCCTGAAATCGTCCTGCAGAAGCAATTCGTTACAGGCGCTATACACTTCCGCGGCATTCGCTTCGGTAAGATAACTATTGATGTTGAAAGAATTTTTTAGTTCGAGTAGTGTCCAGTGAAATAAAGGGTTTCTAACCGTGGACGGAACCACTTTTGCCCAGGCTAAAAATTTTTCTTCATCGTTTGCATTACCGGTTATAAGTTTTTCATTTACTCCCAAAGTGCGCATCGCACGCCATTTATAATGGTCTCCTTTAAGCCATAGTTCCGTTATATTGTTGTATTTTTTATTCTCCGCGATTTCCTGCGGGGGTAAATGGTTATGATAATCTATGATGGGTAAGTCCTTCGCATAACTGTGATATAAATTCTTTGCTGCATTGGATTGCAGAAGAAAATCTTCGGTCAAAAAAGATTTTGAATTCAATTTTGTGCGGAACGATTGATTCATTGGTTGTTCAATTTTGTTTGCGTGAGATGTACCATATTATTTTGAAACATAAATGGCGTTCAAAAAATTTAAGGAAACGGAAAACCTGTTAACAGTTAACAGAAGGGATAAAAAGCCGGCTGGCACCATTTTTATCGCGGGCAAATAAAGTGATCAAAAAAATTCCGGGTATAAACAATTCCCGCCGGCCCGGTTGCATATACTGCATCCGGGCGTGATTATCATCACAGCGAAAAGGTTTTTCAATATCCGGGGTTCTGCGGGAAAGAAGCGGGACCGCCTTCAGTAAGATCAATTTGGCTTTGTGGTATCGGCCTCAGCGCATGAAAGTCCATTATATTTGGCGCAGCATCTGCATTATATTGTTTCACCCTGTCTATCAGTTTACCGGTTCGTACCAGATCAAACCAACGGAATTGCTCACCCAACAGTTCCCTCGCTCTTTCATCCAAAATAAAATCAATGTTCAAATCGGCAGGAGTAATCTCCATTTGCAATTCCATACCGGGCCAGGCCGCTCTTCTGCGTACAGCATTTACTTCATCCGCTGCTTCCTGCATATTGCCGAGATACATGTTGGCCTCCGCGGCTATAAGATAAGTTTCGGCCAAACGGAAAGCCAGGAAATCCCTTGAACCTTCAAAGGTTGTTTTATCCGGTCGTAGCGCATCCAAAAATTTAATAAGTGAAGGATATAATTTTAGCGTGTATTTGCTGGGCGTTATTACCTGGTAATTTTTACTGTCAATTACACTTTGCGGCAATTCCACGCCCGGGAGCCAAATGGCCGTGTCACCTATATTTAACGTAACACTCTTTCCGTTGATGGTATAAGTGCCCGGCTTGTTGCAATAAAATACACTCTTGAAGTTCTTGGCATATCTTGAATCGATAGTGCGATCCCATAAGCCTAACGTATAATCAGTTGGCTTGAAGCGCTTGAACGGCCGGCCATTCGCTACGTCTCTTTGCATACCGGGCTGCACGTCATATTCCATCAGAAAAAACACATGCGCATTGTTGCCCGTGCTATTGGTAAGAGGATCGCTGGTATATTGTACAGACCATATCACTTCGCTATTAATTTCGCCGGAACCCTGGTCAAATATCCTGGCATAATCTGTCAACAGGCTAAAACTATAATTGTTGATTACGTTTTTAGCATATTCGGCAGCCTTGGCATAATCGCCCGGGTCTTTTGCAGATGAAGTAGCTCGTGTTAAATAAACCCTTGCGAGCAAATGTTCTGCAGCGGGTTTGGTAGCTCTTCCGTAATCTGTTTTTTTGATGTCCGGCTCGAGTACGGGGAGTGCGCTTTCAAGGTCATCAATAATGGCCTTGTAAACGTCGGCGACCGGAGCCCTGCTTGCTTCCGAAGTAGCGGAAGTATTTTCAGTTAAAGAAAGATGAACAGGCCCAAACATTTGAACAAGTATAAAATAATATTGCGCTCTTAAAAATTTTACTTCAGCCACCCGCTTATCTTTTAGCAAAGGGTCTAAACCTGCTACCTGATCCGCCCTTCCAATTACCGCGTTAGCCGTATTAATAGCTTTATAAAATTCATTCCATATTTCGGTTATCAGGCCGGTTCTGGCATCTAGCTGTGCCGTATAATCGTTTACAAATTTCCAGCTTCCATCCGAACCATGGGTGTAGGTATCTGTTCCAAATACGGTTAACGACATGCCCCTTTCTGTTGCATAAAAATTTCGCAGAGATGAGTAAACTGCTTTTACGCCATCTTCAAAACCTGCGGGTGAAGCGAAATAAGCATCGTTTACACCGGAGACCAGTTTCTCGTCTAATATTTTTTTACAGGATATCCCTGTAAAAAGTAAAAAACTTATTATGCTAAAAGTTATTTTTTTCATGTTAATGTGTTTGTTAGGTGTAGTAAAATTCATTCTTAAAATTTTGCATTGATGCCAAATGTAAACAGGCTGCTCGAGGGTGTAATATTTCCGTTCAATTGCCGGTCGCCCTCAGGGTCTATGCCTTTATACTTGCTTCTATATTCCGCGAAAATAAAAGGCTGTTGCGCATTCACATATACCCGCAAAGATTGCATCCCCATTTTGGCGGCTACATCCTTACTGAAATTATACCCAAGAGCAGCATTTCTTACTTTCACGAAAGTTGCGTCGAAATAAGAAAGGGTTGATCCGTATATAGGAAATTCCTGGTTCTGGTTGGGCCGTGGAAAATCATTGGTCGGATTGTTGGGCGTCCAATAATTGATGTCAAGATTATTATACCTGCCAAACAAAGTGTTATTGTCATCGTGAAAGCGGCTGCGTATTTTAGCGCCTACACGGGCATAAATGAAAAAAGAAAAATCAAAGCCTTTGAATTCGAAACGGTTGGTCATGCCACCGGACCACTTCGGAACATCGCTCCCAAGGATAATCCGGTCAGCCGAAGTAATTTTGCCGTCTCCATTTTGATCTTTCACTCTTATTTCGCCGGGCTTTTGGGAATAGGTAGCTGCCATATCTTTATCGCTCGTTTGCCAAATGCCTATTTTCTCATAATCATAATAAACAGTGAGCGGCTTTCCAATAAACCAGTTATTTCCTATGTCATCATTCTTCCCGTTGTACAATTCAACGATTTGTTCTTTATTGGTAAAAAAGTTAATATCAGTTGTCCACCTGAAACCGCTTTTGGTTTTTACATTGACCATTGAGATGCTCGCTTCGAAACCCTGGTTGCGAGTGGCTCCTATGTTCTCTGTAATGCTTGTAAAGCCGCCGGTAATAGGCAATTGCCTCGATAAAAGCAAATCTGTAGTATTGGTAACATAGACATCAAAAGAACCATATACCCGGTTGCTGAATAAATTAAAATCAAGCCCGATATTTCCAGTCGCTGATTTTTCCCATTTAAGGTTTGGATTTGGAATTTCGTTGGGCCGATAGCCAAAAGCGCCGGCACTCCCAAAAGCATAAGTTGTTCTGGAGAGTGAGCCCAGCGTTTGATAAGGCCGGATGGCCTGATTGCCGGTTTTTCCATATCCTGCTCTTAACTTCAGGTTGCTGATAAATGAAACGGTACTCATAAAATTTTCACTGGAAATGTTCCATGCTACTGCCGCAGACGGAAAGAAACTATACTTATTGCCTGGCGCCAGCCGTGACGATCCATCGGACCTCCCGGTCAATGTAAGCAGGTATTTTTCTTTATAGCCGTAGTTAATCCGGCCCATAAAAGATTGCAAGCCCCACAGGGTAAGATTACTGCCCACTCCTTCCACAACACTCGCTGCTCCTATATTATAAAAAGACTGAGGCTCGGCAGGAATACTGTTCACACGGGCATCATAATATTCATCCCTGTTTTGCTGAATAGAGTGAAGCGCGGTAATATCCACAGAATGAACATCATTGAATTCTTTATTGTAGTGTAGTATATTTTCCAGCGTATAATTAAAATTGGAAGAATTTTGTGTCCTCGCTGTAGGATTTCCTCCACGCCTTGCATTGGTTTGGCTTCCTGTAAACTGGCCATATCGCTGGTTGGTAAAGTCAGGCCCAAAATTTACGCGATAAGTAAGGGCTGGTGTAATTTTAACGTCAGCATAAAGGCTGGTAAAAATTCTTATCCTTCTTGTTTCATCAACGATTGCTCCTGGCACAATCTCTGCAAGCGGATTGGTGCGCAATCCATCAGTTGTTGGTAAAAATATAAGCTTACCGGTACTATCATAAGGAACGCCCAGCGGATTTTCCTGTAGTGCGCCACCAATTGGATTAAAATTTTCTCCATTTCGAATGCTGCTTGTCGCATAAGTAGATGCTCCAACTTTTATAAATCTATTGATCTGGTGATCTACGTTTATCCTGAAAGTATATCGGGTATAATCCTGGTCATAGATAACCCCTTTCTCATTGAATACATTTGCGGACATGAAAATCTGGGTTTTTTCCGAACCACCGGAAATACTTACCTGATGACTTTGCTGAATGCCGGTACGTGTTAAATATTTTTGATAATCTGTAGTTCTGCCGAGCGCTATAGATTTTAATTCAATCGGTTCAAATAATTTTTTATCAGCATCATCCGTGGCTACATCAGGATAGTTACCTGTAGCACGGCGCGATTCTCTTTTATATTCGGCAAACTGGGGGCCATCCATTACATCAATGCGACCAAGCGTATTTTCAAATCCCACATAGCCATCATAGCTTACAAGCGTTTTACTATTTCTGCCTCTTTTTGTAGTAACGATTATTACCCCGTTGGCGCCTCTTGAGCCATAGATGGCTGTAGCGGTGGCATCTTTCAAAATTTCCATAGACCCGATATCCTGGGAGTTAATGTCGCCGATGCCCCCCGTTAATGGTATGCCATCCAAAACGTATAACGGGTCATTCCCTGCATTAAACGACCGCCGCCCTCTTATCACAACTTTCGGTTCAGCGCCCGGCTTATTATTAGAGCTAACAACATCTACACCGGCAGCCCTGCCCTGAATAGCTTGTTGCAGATTTGTGATGGGCAGCTCTCCAATTTCTTTGGAGCTAATAGAAGATATGGCGCCGGTTAGTTGGCTTTTTCGCCGCGTTCCGTAACCCACTACCACCACATCCTGCAATCCTAATGTACTTTGTGTAAGTTGCAAATTCATTAAGCCCCCATTTTTAATTTCTATTTCTTTTTTTTCAAACCCGATGGAGGTAAGGGTAAGAACGCCATTGGAATTTGCGGGCGCAGTAATATTAAACATTCCATTAGCATCAGTGGTGGTAGATACTTTGGTGCCTTTTACATTTACAGTAGCTCTGGCGATTGGCACACCAGAAGCATCGGTCACTTTTCCGGAAAGAGTTTGTTGTGCGTAAGACACTTGAAAAATAAAAAGCAATAAAATACCGAGGTAGATTTTTTTCGGATACATAAGCGTAGAGTTAGTGTTTAGAAAAAGTATTCAAATACGTTTGATACAAGCAATGATTTACATAATAAGTAAACCATATTAGCAACCGTTATTTATTGCAATGTACAAATTAAGAAAATGCATCTTTCTTTTTTAGCGCTTTTTTTACGAAAACGAAGTAGTTGTTTTTTCGTAGTTTTTCTATATTTTTTAGAAAAACCAATCACAGTCTTTCCAAACACTTAACCTTTTCTATCGGCGGCATAATACGATACTCAATATGACAAAAGTTAATCTCAAAATGGTTTCGGAAAAATTAAATGTATCTGTATCTACAGTATCCAAAGCGCTCCGCAACAGCTATGAAATAGGAAATGAAACCAAGAGAAAAGTAATAGACATGGCACAGCAAATGGGTTACCGCCCAAGTCCATACGCGGGCTTTTTACGCAACCACAGAAGTAAAACTATTGCGCTGGTAATACCGGAACTTACTAACAATTTTTTCATCCAGGCTATTTGCGGAGCAGAATCCGTAGCTCACGAGAAAGATTATCATGTGCTTATCTACATAACGCATGATGATTACACCAAAGAAGAAAGTATTTTGAAAGACTTACAAAGCGGAAGGGTGGATGGTGTTGTTATGTCATTGTCCGGTACTACTAAAACTTATAACCATATTACTGAACTCATTGGCGTTAACATACCTGTTGTCTTCTTCGACCGGATTTGTTATGAAATTGAAACGGCAAAAGTGACTACAGATGACTTTGCCAGTGGTTTCAACGCAACAGAGCACCTGATTAAAAACGGGTGCATTGATATCGCTTACCTTTCATTATCTGAAAATCTTTCAATTGATAATAAGAGAGCCCAGGGATATCTCGAGGCATTGAATAAGCATGGTATCCCAATAAACAAAACGAGGATTATTAAATGCAGTAATGATGAAAAGAGCAATTATAAAAAGATCAGGCAATTACTAAAAAGTAACAGGAGGCCTGACGGAGTTTTTTCTTCGGTCGAGAAACTTGCCATTACATCTTACGTTGTTTGCAAGGATCTGAATCTGAAAATTCCTAATGACATTAAAATCATTTCTTTTTCAAATTTACGTACAGCTCCTTTGCTCGATCCGCCACTAACCTCAATAGTGCAGCCGGCTTTTGAGATGGGAAAGCAGGCGGCAACAATGCTTTTTAAGCACCTGGGGAAAAAGGCAATATTCATCCCGAATGAAAATGTCGTTTTAAAATCAGAATTGATAAAAAGAAATTCTACGGGCAGCAATAATAAACAAAAAAGGATTTTGCTTTAAGATGTAGCGACTTATTTTTAAAAGTTAATATTTGCTTCTGATCCACCTTTGATGTCAATTTGAAAATCTTTACGCCACTTCACTTAAAACATTGTCTATCCTTTCTGATAGGGTTGCATAATCTGTGTAGCCTCTTGCGATCATATTGAATTTTGTTTCACCTGTTTGAATAAATGCCGCAGGAAAGCCTGTAGCCTGTAATTGTTTACACAAAGCAAATTCGTAGTGGGCCTGCTCTTTATATTCCTTGTCGTCTATCTTTTCATAAAATTCTTCA
>JBDTVF010000017.1:0-25650 GCA_040007325.1 Ginsengibacter sp.
GCCTTCCCCAACAGGCTTAACAACATTGTAAGAACCTTCCTTTCTAAACTTACACAGAATCCTGAATTTTACAACATCAAGTATTATACTAAAACAAGGGTAAGAACCCGTCGCCATCAAAGCACATGGTAGTATAAACAAACCGATAGCAAAAAAGCCATTCGGAATTTATGGGAAATTGGAGAGAGTATCATGCTATTGTAACAAAGAGGAAACTTTTTTCTTTAAATATCTTATAAACCTTAAAAACCACTGTATGAAAAATCCAGTTTACCCAAGAAAAACACTCCTATCTATTTTCTTCAGCAATTTTTCCAAAAGCTTTTTATCACTGTTTGAATCAGGAAATAAAAAAGATTTTCAACGATTGAAAGATTTTATAACGACCGAATAATTTAACTAAAGAGGTATTCGACATCCTCTTTACTAAGGCTTTTCACGAAGCTCTGATCATCGGCTATTAGTTCCTTAGCAAGGGTACGTTTGCGTTCTTGCAGTTGCAAAATTTTATCTTCGATCGTATCCTTGCATATCATTCTGTAAGCAAATATGTTTTTCGTTTGCCCGATACGGTGAGTACGATCTATGGCCTGCTGCTCAACGGCAGGATTCCACCATGGGTCAACAATATAAACATAGTCTGCTGCCGTTAAGTTTAACCCGACACCTCCTGCTTTCAACGAAATAAGAAATACCCTGCATTCTTCATTGTTTTGAAAATTTTGAATTGCCTTTTCTCTATCAGGAGGTGCGGTGCTGCCATCAAAATATTCAAATGAAATATTGTTTTCAACCAGTTTTTCTTTGATAAGAGCAAGCATCCCCAAAAATTGGGAAAAAATGAGGGCTTTGTGTTCACCAATATTCTCCGTTATCTCCCGAGTAAGCTCGTCAAGTTTGATTGAATGATTCGGATATTTCTCTTCTTCATTTAATATTGCCGGGCTATCGCATATTTGTCGCAGCTTCATTAAACCCTGCAGTATAGTTAACTGCGATTTATTGATACCTTGCCCTTCAATAGCTCCCATAATTTTATCCCGGTAGGCACCCCTATAAGCTTCGTAAACTTTTCTCTGCTCTTCCTCCATTTCACAAAAGAGAATGGTTTCCGTTTTTTCAGGAAGGTCTTTAGCCACTTGTTCCTTGGTTCTGCGAAGTATAAATGGATACAGAAGTTTTCTCAAATGATCTTTTTGTTCCGGCTCCCCAAATTTATCAATCGGCGTAGAGAATTCATTTCTGAAAAACTCCACCGACCCAAGCAAGCCGGGATTTAGAAAATTCATTTGAGCATATACGTCGAATGTATTGTTCTGCAAAGGCGTACCACTCATGCACAGCCTGTTTTTCGCAGTAAGAAGGCAAGCGGCTTTTGTAACTTTTGAAGCAGGGTTTTTTATTGCCTGCGATTCATCGAGAACAACATAATCAAAAAGGATTTTCATCATCAGTTGAATATCGCTCCTCAGCGTTCCATATGTTGTAATGATGACATTATATTTTTCAAAGTCTTTCGCATCACGAGCCCGCATGCTTCCGTGATGAATATACCAGGTAAGAGATGGTGTAAATTTTTTGATCTCATTTTCCCAGTTATATATCAATGTTGTGGGGCAAACGACTAATGCACGCAGCGAACCTTCTTTCTCGCAATAATGCGACAACATGCTTAATGCCTGGACCGTTTTACCCAATCCCATGTCATCAGCCAAAATTCCTCCCCAGCCAACATCATTCAAGTAGTTTAACCAATGATACCCGGAAACCTGGTACGGACGTAAGCGATTTTGTAAACCAGCAGGTACATCCACCTCGGGAATGTTTTTATAATTTCTTAATCGCTCATATTTTTCATCCAACTCAAAAGAAAGTTCTGATTCATCTCTCTTATCATAGAGGTCATCGATTACACTCAAATGAAACCTGGAAAGTCGTAATTTATTTTCACGTCCATCGCCTACTTTGAAAAGCAAAGAATACTTGTTGATCCATTCGTCAGGAAGTATCCCTAATGATCCATCGTTAAGCTGAACAAAAGATTGTTTATTAGCGAGCGCCTTTTTGATTTCGGATATGCCAATACGTTGTTCTCCAAAAGTCAGCTCTACTTTTGCGTCGAACCAATCGAGACCACTGCTCAGATGTATTTTTGTAGCGGGCTTTGATGTGTTGAAACGGAAATTTTTTAAAGCCTCAAATCCATAAACAGGAATCTTCATTTCCTTCATTACATCCACAAATAAAAAGAACCAGTTATTTTTTAAAACATCTGCACCTTTTAATACTAAACTATTACCCTCGTGGTTAACGAACTGTGAATGAAGCCCGGAAAGTTTTTTTATAAAATCCTGCTCAGCCTGTTTATTTCTCACTACCATCATTATCTTATCCCCATCGGGAACAATGATGGTTTCCTTGGCTCCTGTTTTTACTGTAAAATTTTTATAGCTGAATGTGGGCTGAAACATAAGATAGTCACCTTTCTCCACAAGCATCACTGTAATGTCCGGCTCACCTTCTTTAGTTTCCCTGATCAATGATTTTTCAAAAGAAACATCAAAGTGTTGCGTCAGCGGCATCACTATATCTTTAAGGAATACAGGCCACTCCTGTGACGGTACCTGCAAAGGATTTTTAAATTTTTCAATAACAAGACTTTCTTCAGCAGAGCTCCATAAGTAAAATTCTCTATCATGAAGGAAAAGCAAAGAGCTATCCCATTCATTCTCCGAGGCTTTTAAAACTTCATTTTCTATTTGTACAAAACATTCAAGTTTATAATTTGATCCTTCTGTCGACACTTTAAATTGAATGACCGGTCGCAGGTTATTTGTCTCAACGAAAATCAGATTGTCAGTGTTAAATTTCTTCCCTTTCAGAAGGTAAAGACTTGGTTTCGTCGAACCAGATTCAAATAACTTTTTAATTTTTGGATGCAAAAACTCGGTGATAAGCATCTTGGTTTCTTCAGGGAATTCTTCATTCTCGTGTTGAATTATGTTTTCCCAAAAGCCGCTAAAGGGTGAGTTGCGGTTCAAATACTTATTGATCTCGGTTTGCTGCAGTTTTCGTGTTTGCTGCATCAGGTATTTGTCAGCATCAGAAAAAGAATCTGAATTAATAAACTTGGTAAGATCAAGCCTTTCTGCTTTTCCTAATAGTTGATCTTTACTCTCGTCAAATTCAGCCTGAACTAAATCAATATTAAAATAGGGGTACGCTGTTTCGTTCGAATTAAAAACAATAGCAACTTGTTTTTGACTTACAGCTAAATCAATTTCAACCGCTGCTACTGCAGCCTCCGGAATCACAGGTTTTGAAATTACCGGTGATATAACTCTCTTTATTGACTGATCAAGTACCTTGAGATATGGCTTTCCTTCTTTGTAAATGAATTCAAACTTGCCAGCAAGATCTTCATTTAAGCTATAACCATACCCTTCCAGTAGCTTGTTTTTTTCTTTATCCCAGTTGCGTATCGACTCAAAATAACTAGGACCATGAGCATGTAGCAACTGCAGAAAAACAACCGCCTTATGCTTACAAATTATATGTTCACTCTCGTCACAACCGCAGGAGGTATCAAAATTCCTTTCTTCATTTTTCTGAATAATGATGCGGTATTCTTTATTTTTTTCCTCAAGCACAGCTTCTACTTTTTCATTCGAAGCATGTAAGATATTAGCCTTATTTACTCTGAAAATTTCGTCAGCTTCATCGTAAAGATCTTGCCCCATCAGCATCCGCATATACTTTAGATCAATGGACTTCATCTTAACAACGGTGTGCTTTTGGTTATACGAAAAACTCTGATCTGCTGCAAGAAGATTTTTATCAAGAAGATCCTGCAACTGGAAAAGCGCCGCTGCTTCGTGGCGACATATATCACCAAGATTATAGGGACAGGTGCACCTGATCAAAATAGTTTTGAGGTCAGCATATTTCTGCACATTTACCTTATAATAAGTGGAATAACTGTCGTCCTTGACCCGAAAATTAACGGCAGCCATGAGATCGTCATGATCAACAAGTTCTACAAAACCAGAGGCATGGATTTTTTTACCACGGCGGATCACTTCATCGGTTCCGGCATTGTAGATGTATTTAATAAGTTGCGGTAAGGCCAAAGAGTCTTCGTTTTTCTAAATTTTCTTTCTGTATGTCACTCAGCGCTTTCAATTGAAAAAAGGGCAATTTGCAAAAGTAAAGAAAAATTAAAACAGGCGAAGGCAATAGATGGAAGTTTATAAAAATTTAGGCGATCTACCCTGCGATCAATCTGCCGCCGTCGTAGATACATAAAACATCAGCATTATCTTCCGTAAGACAAAACCTAATATCTTCTTCAAGCCCAAAGTCCATTAGCCGGTGATAATGACTGGCATCTTTTTCTTTCATAAAATTAAAAAGATCCTGACGGGCCAGCAGGTACATTGCTTCGGACATCTGGCAGGCATCACAGTTTTGAAAAAACTTACCTTTTACCCGGTTTACTATGGCGCCAGCGAGCAGGGTATCTTCGATATTCACGCGATCTTTCCATCCGGCACAAGCAAGAATTACATTTCTATCCTGTTTTATAAGATAATCACACACAGAAGAAATATTACAAAATGAAGCTGTAAGAATTCCGCGAGCACCTTCGGAAAGAGCCATGTGCAAAAGTTTTGTACCGTTGGTTGTAGTAAGTACTAATGTTTTGCCGTTGATAAAATCGGGTGTGTATTGCAATGGCGAATTACCATAAGTAAGCCCTTCCGCAATCTTGCCATCTCTTTCACCGGCTGTTATCACTTCCATTTGTCTTCCAAGCTTGATGCATTCGGCAACGCTGTCCACAGGGATAATACTTTTGGCACCATTATACAAAGCAGAAGCTATGGTAGAAGTGGCTCTTAACACATCAATTATTATCACTATACTGCTGCTCGCATCATATAAGTTTAGTAACGATGGTGAAAGTGATGTAGTTATTGTTGGCTGGTTATCCTTTTTTGCCATTAATAATTAAGCTTTTTAAGTTGAATTTTTGCCGAATTATTCAAAAGGCATTTTGACGACTCTGGCAGCAAGTAGCTTTTCCCGAACCTTTACATAAACTTCGGTATCTATTTTTGAATAATTAGTTGTTACATATCCCATCGCAATTGCTTTATTAAGCGAAGGGGATTGTGTTCCACTTGTAACGCGGCCAATAGTTTCTCCATCGGCATCTTTTATTTGATAGTCATGGCGCGGTATTCCTTTCTCAAGCATTTCAAATCCCACGAGTTTTTTTGATATTCCTTCTGTTCTTTGCTGCTCCAGGATATCTTTTGCGGTAAAATCCTTGGAAAATTTGGTAATCCAACCAAGACCCGCCTCAAGAGGTGAAGTACGGTCATCAATATCATTACCGTATAGACAGTATCCCATTTCGAGACGCAAAGTATCACGGGCTGCCAGGCCAATGGGTAGGAGTCCTTTTGGTTTTCCTTCTTCAAAAATTTTATTCCAAATCATATTGGCTGCACCATCTCTATCCTCAAAGTAAATTTCCACACCGCCTGCACCCGTATAACCCGTAGCGCTAATTAGAACATTTTCAACTCCAGCAAAAGTGCCTTTTACAAAGGTGTAATATTTCAGATTCATGATATCCAGATCACTAAGAGCCTGGAGTATTTTAGTCGCATTTGGACCCTGGATCGCCAGCAAGCATGTTTTGTCAGAAATATTATGCATTTCTACTTCATCTGCATTGTGCTTTGTGATCCATTCCCAGTCTTTGTCAATATTTGATGCATTCACTACAAGCATATAAATCTCGTTTTCCTGCACACAATACACTAATAGGTCATCCACAATTCCCCCATCTTCATTTGTAAAACAACTATACTGAGCCTTACCAGCCACAAGTTTCGAAGCATCATTTGTAGTAACACTTTGGATAAGAGATAGCGCTTTGGGGCCTTTCAAGATGAATTCCCCCATATGGCTTACATCAAAAATGCCGGCATTCCTGCGCACTGCTAGATGCTCCGCATTGATCCCGGAATAACTAATCGGCATATTGTAACCCGCAAATTCTGCCATTTTTGCTCCCAGGTCAATATGCTTTTGAGTAAATGGAGTATTCTTCATTTTATTTTTAAAGTTGGCAAATTTAGCCCAAATAGCTGTCATCTAAATTTTAGATTTAACCTATTTGTACTTAACTCGAGGCAAAGTGGCGAAGCCCAAAAATCAGGAGGCCCCATGCGAATGCATGAAGCCTCCATCTTTCAACTTCAACCGAAAAATATGAATTAAATGTGCATGATAAAACTGTAATCGCCCTGCCCGTTCCTTATGAAAGCCTGCCCGCCACCACCACCACTCTCATCCAGCTTCTGGATTTTTTGTTCGATTTTCTCTTTTGCCTGCCTTAGTGAATCTTTTATTCGCAAAACTTCTTTCTGTCGTGCTTCTTTTAATGAATCAACTGAACCTTGCATTTTTTGAATTTCTATTTCTTTAATCGCTCTTAAAGAATCAATTTGATTATGCTGGTCGTACCTGTAATTTTCCTGGCCCTGTTGATAATCATCTGTACGATCTTGCTCTGAACGCCAATCGTGATCGCGGTTGTATTCATTAGCAGGGATACCGGTTAGAGTATACAATCCATTCTGGCGCATAATGTATTCAACTCCGTATTGATAATCATAATCATCATCTTCCCAGCTGTACCAATTATCATCGTTAAAGAATGGCCCATGCACCCTGATGTTCCTGTTAGAACCAAGGTTTCTGTTTATTTTAATGTGCTTACCAACCGGCACATATACAATTACCATTACGCTTTGGTTCCTGAATTTATCGGTAGTATTAATGGGGATTGCTTTATCTATCATCAATATGCTGTCTGTTTGGTAAACATTGTAATTGATCAGCGATGCTAAAGTATCCGCGGTACGCCTTGTACTACCATTACACATTTTTATTACTCCTACCCTAAAACTGTCGTTAGGTGATTGCTCGATTCTTAATCTTACATTACCAATGTAAGCGGTGTCATCATCGAATGTCGCGAAAGGCTCAAGCCTGAACCAGGTATTATTTCTATTGTACCTATTGCTGCTTAATGAATTTACTTCAAGGCTTTGTACTCCCGCATTTTCAAGTTGCACTTGCTGTTCATTCGCAGAACTGGTACGTCTAAAATCCTGGGCTACTGACGTAATAAGAGAAATAAAGCAAATGATACCTAAAAACCATAATGCTAAAAATGAATAGCGGATGATGCGATTACGGCTCTTTACCCTTGAAATTCTTCTTATTATAAATGTGATAATACCTATAACAGGAACCCCAATGAAGAATATAAGTGTACCCCATGCAAGCACACTTTGCCAACCCTCGTTAAGCACAAAGTCCTTTAAAGGAAATAATCCTATCGATACCACGGCAATAGAGAACAGCGCAATGATCAATGCTAAAGCAATACAACCTAATATGAAGTAGGCAAATATTTTAAAAAGCATAACGATTATATTGCCTATGGCACCACTGGTGCGCTTTGCAGCGTAGCCCATTTCTTTACCAATTTCACCGCTTCTTTCTTTGGCTGTAGCACCCATTTCCTGGCCCATCTTACTCACTCTTTCCTGCACACCCTTCATTTCCTGCACTACAGAATTCTTTATTGAATTAAGGTCAACCTTTTCTCCTTTCATTTCCAGTTTTTCTGATGTTGTTGTGGCTTCAGGAATTACAAGCCACAATATGATATAGATAATAAAAGTTCCGGGGCTAAATGAGAAGCTCAAAAAATTTGGAAAGGTGAGCGGCCCAATATGTCCCCACCGAAAAAAGAAGGACAGGAAAGGAATTAGGAAGAATGCTCTTGGAATCCAGGGATTCACGCTGAAATAGCTTCCTATGCCACTACACACACCTCCGATAATTTTTTCATCGGGATTCCTGTAGAGCCTCTTACGAACTCCGTTTACCAGGACGTTACTTTTGGGAACGAATATCCATAGTAAAATGTAGGCGAGAAACCCAATGCCTGAAACGATGAATAACACTCTTACTATTACCGGGTCAATACCAAGGTAAGCTGCTATCCCACTGCAAACACCGCCCAATATTTTATGATTTTCATCACGATAGAGTCTCTTTTTTTCATTGAAGCGGGCATATTGAAATTTTTCGCCCTCAGCTTTCTCTTCAGTTTTTGCTGACTTTTCTCCGCCATCTGCCTCTTCGAAGTCCTGCGGTCTACCTATATTTTTGAATATTATCTCTACATCTTCATCGGTTATACATGTAGATCCGTTTTTAAGCCTCTCCTGGAAAAGCTCGGCGATACGGCTTTCGATATCATTGATTATCTCGTCTCTGCCTTCTTCAGTCGCAAAATAATTCCGAAGGCTTTCTATATACTGCTGCAGCAATTCATAAGAAGTTTCCTCGATAGGAACTACGCGACCCTGGAAATTTATATTAATTACTTTTTTCATGACTAATTCTGTTTAATAATTTGTTGAAGTTCATTTATGGGTTATTGTTTTTTACCGGTTATCGCCTCTACTGCATTTGCAAGCTCAAGCCAGGTGCTTTCGAGCTCTTTGTAAAAATCTGCACCCTTATCAGTTAGGGAAAAATATTTTCTTGGCGGGCCGCTGTTGCTTTCTACCCACCGGTAGGTAAGGAATTCTGCATTCTTCAACCTGGTTAATAATGGATAAAGAGTTCCTTCCAATATATTCAGGTTTGCGGCTTTCATCTTATCAATAATATCACTCGGATAAGCCTCACCTAATTTTATAATAGACAGGATGCAAAATTCCAGAACCCCTTTTCGCATCTGGCTCGCTGTGTTATCAATGTTCATATGTTGATATTTTTTTCTGTAGAATTTTCCGATTATTCGAATTCTTACAACAAAGATATACCTAATGATAATACTATGCAATACATAATACCTGTTTTTTTAAAGTAGCTGATAATAGATATATCTACATTTTGCCCACAACACATATTGGATAAGGCTTTAAACGAATTAATGACTGGAAAGAAATTTTTTGAATTTGTAAGAATGGCAAATAAGAATGATGATTGGGAGCAAAATGGTTATTAGGAGATTAATATTCTAAGCTTTAAAATCATTTCTGATTAATTTGCTATTATAAATGGAGCTATTAACTAATATTTATATTTCTTCCAGGGATCCAAAACGTCAAATAACAAAAGAATTAAGATGAAAAATTTTTTATACCCCCTGATATGTTTAGTTATTATACTTATGTCTTGCGGTAGTTCAAGAAATTCGATTGCTAACACACAAGAAGACATAGCCTTGCTGGATGCGATAAAAAGATTGGACAAAAAACCTTCCGATACCAGCAATCAGCGAAATCTTTTTTTTCTATACGATAAAGCGACTAAAGTTCATCTTGATAATATAGCGACTTATAATACACTTACTGAACCGGATAAGTGGGATAAAATAATAAGAGAGTACCAGGTATTGCAGCATATTTCAGATGTCATCAATGGTTCTAAAAGTGCTGCAAACCTTTTGCATACGGAGAATTATACTGCAAAAATCGAGCTTGCGAAAGAGGATGCTGCAGCAGACTATTACAACATCGGAATTGATTATTTAAACAATAATGATAAACAATCTTCCCAGGACGCTTATTATGCATTCAAAAAAGCGAGAGATTTTGTTCCGGGTTATAAGGATGTGGACAGGCAGATGAACGCCGCTTATCAAAATGCGGTTGTAAATGTTGTTATTAATCCGGTTACAGATAATTCCTTTTACTATAATAATGCAGGATGGAATAATTACGGTAACAGCTTCAATAATGATTATTTGCAAAGAAATCTTGTAAGAGATTTAGGTGGTGACTATACCAAAAATGCGACGGCCCGCTATTATACTGACTGGGAAGCCCGCAGTGCAAATATTAATCCCGACCTGATCGTTGATCTCACCTGGACAAATTTAGATGTGCCCCAGCCATTTACTTCTCAATATTCGAGAAACGTAAGTAAGCAATTAGCAATAGGTAAGGATACATCGGGAAACGTGAAATACGAAACAGTTTCCGCCACACTTTACATTACAAAAAAATACTTCACTGCTACCGGAGATCTTGAAAGCAGGATCACAGATGCCGCTACCCGTAATGCGGTAGACTCAAGAAGATATACATCACAATTTAACTGGGAACACGAGTTTGCAACATACAGAGGAGATTCAAGAGCTCTTAGTGGAAATGATCTCGCCTTGTTGAATAACAGAAATTTCCAGGTGCCTTCAAAACAGGATATTCTCAACGAACTTTATGAAAGAATATACCCGCAGGTTAAGAACGGAATTTACAATACCGTAAGGTGGTAAGATTTTTTAGCTGAAAATGTTGTAGACAGCAAGACTCATAAAGTATGCTAATCCTGTCATGTAAACTAATTGAATAGCCGGCCACTTCCAGCTTTTCGTTTCGCGCTTTACAACTGCAAGAGTGCTCATGCACTGCATAGCGAGTACGTAAAATATTAGTAGCGATAGCCCTGTGGCAAGGTTATAAACTTTTGATCCATCAGGCCGTTTCGCCGAATTCATTTTTTGTCGAAGAGTTGCGTTGTCCTCATCACGATCTTCTCCAACACTATACAATGTTGCCATAGTTCCAACGAAAACTTCTCGTGCTGCAAAAGATGTGATCAAAGCAATTCCAATTTTCCAATCATAGCCTAATGGCCTGATAACAGGCTCTATTACTTTGCCCAATATGCCGGCATATGAGTTTTCCAAAAGAGCCGTCTTTTTTTGCTTATTCAATTCATCGACTTGAGACGGGTTGTTCTGGACCAACGCGTTGTATTGCGCGGTTACTTTTTGCATCTTTTGAGGTGGCCCAAATGTGCTAAGTACCCACAAGAGAAGGCTAATAACCATGATGACCTTTCCAGCGTCATATACGAAAACTTTTGCCTTCTCAACCATTGTATAAAACATATTTTTCCATCTAGGGCCCCGATAAACCGGCAGCTCAAGAATGAAAAAACTTTTTTCGGTACTCCGGATAAACCATTTCATTACAAAGGAAGATATTAAGGCCATTGCGGTTCCTAAGAGGTACATCAGCATCATAACTATACCCTGCAGGCTTATAAAACCCAGAAACATTTTATTTGGGATCACTAAGGCAATGAGTATTGTATAAACAGGCAGTCTCGCGCTACAACTCATAAGCGGCGTGCACATTATTGTAAGTAATCGCTCCTTCTTATTTTCAATATTTCTTGCACTCATGATTGCCGGCACCGCACAGGCAAGGCCACTTATCATAGGCATTACACTTTTGCCATTAAGACCGGCTTTGCGCATAATCCTGTCCGTAAGAAAACTTATCCTCGCCATATACCCGGTATCTTCGAGCAGTGTTATTAGTCCGAATAAGATCATAATTTGGGGAACAAAAACAAGAATGCCGCTAAGTCCTGCCAGAACTCCGTTTATCAAAAGATTACTAAACCAGCCTTCGTGTAAAATGCCTCCGAGCCATCCCCCCAATTCTGCAAAAACCCATTCTATCGCATTCATTGGATATTGCGCAATCAAAAAAATACTTTGAAAAAGTAAAAAAAGGATGGCGCATAGGATGACATAACCCCATGTCCGGTGAAGTAAAATGTTATCAAGTTTTTGAGTAAATAGCGCTTTCTGCAATGGGTCCGCTTCTACTACGGACTGCTGCATAATATTTTTTATTTTGCCATACCGATGCAAAATTTCTTCAGCCTGTGTTTTTGTAGGGTTGAAATTGTGTGCGATCTCTATATTTCCAATTGCCTCTTGCATCGGGCCTTCCAATGCAAAATGCTCGTGATTTATTAAATAATGTATGGCCTGGTAATCGCTTATTTCCGGGAACAATTTCTGCACATCCTTTATGGCTTCCGGGGCTAATATGTTACTCGTAAAAAAATCTCTTTCCGGAACTCTATCAAGATTTGCTGCTGTTTGCTCCAGCGCCTTGTTCAATTGGACTATGCCTTTATTTTTACGCGGATTTACCGGCACCACCAGCACACCAAGCTGCCTTTCCAGCCCCGCTACATCTACCTGGATACTTTTATTTTTAGCAATATCCATCATCGTTAGTGCAATTACTACGGGACGCTTCAGATCAATAATCTGAGAGCAAAAAAGTAAGTTTCTCTTTAAGTTAGATGCATCCGCTACTACTAAAATTATGTCTGCCCTAGTATTGGTATCCTCATCAATCAAAACCTTGTATGACACCCACTCGTCACCTCTTTTTGGATATAGGCTGTACATCCCTGGCAGATCAATGATCGTAGCTGTCACGTCTTCGGATAATTTACTTATACCAGTTTTTTTATCAACCGTTACTCCGGGAAAGTTTCCAACTTTTTGATTGAGGCCTGTTAGAGAATTGAATAAGGAGCTTTTACCACTATTCGGATTTCCTACTAAAACTATGTTCAGTTTTTTTTTCAAATGCATATTGCTAATCTGTAAATTTAGATTTATAACGGCCTTTCGCCTTTACGAATTCAGAAAACACACAGCTTTTAAATTGTTATAAGTTTGTTGAATTGTGTCATCCAACAGTAGTTTATCGTAATTCCGATATTTATATTCACACTATTCGCCCTCTGACGTGATGCCCTTAATTATTCATAGTAAATTTGCAAAAATTCATGTTAATGAAAAATGTGTTATTTGTTGCCTTATTATTTTGCCAGCCAGCTTCAGCTCAAAGATTAAAAAAAGCGGACAAAGAAATTATTGAAAACCTCCGTTCAGAAATAACTTTTCTTGCAAATGATAAACTCGAGGGACGGAGGACAGGCACAGCCGGAGAAAAGCTTGCATATGAATATTTGTCTACCCAATTTAAAAACCTCCTTCTTTCTCCAAAGGGCGATAACGACACATACATACAGACTTTTGAAATAAACGAAGGGAAAGAAGTTCTTCCATCGACTAGTTTAAGTATTAACGGTACAGCGCTTTCTCTAAATGATGAATATTTTCCTTTTATCTTCAGCGCGAATGGTTCAGTAAAAGCAAATGCTTCGCCGGCTCTTCTTGAAAAAGGAAGTCCATGGTTTTTTGATATAAAAGAAATTGTTGAAAAAAACAAAGACAACCCGCACTTCGGCCTCGTAAATGCCATTAAAGAAAAAGCCAGGAGTTTTGCAAAAAAAGGTGCAACCGCTGTAATTGTTTATAATAGTGCCGGGAAAAGCGATGATCTCCGGTTCGAGGGAAGAGAACAAGTCGAGACGATAGGTATTCCTGTATTGTTTTGCACGAGCATTACGTCAAAAATTTATTTAGATGATGCGACTGACAATATCAACCTAAGCTGTACGGTACACATCGCCGATAAAAAAAGACAAGGACATAATGTGATCGGATACCTTGATAACGGCGCGGCTCAAACGATAATTATCGGTGCGCACTATGACCATCTTGGTTACGGAGAAGATCATAATTCTTTATGGACCGGGGAAAAACAAATTCATAATGGCGCGGATGATAATGCCAGCGGAACGGCCTCTATTATAGAACTTGCCCGCATGCTCAAAAAATCAAAGCTTCGACATAACAACTATTTATTTATTTGTTTTTCAGGAGAAGAACTTGGCTTGTACGGCTCCAAATATTTTATCGACAATCCAACAGTGAATATTAGTTCTGTGAACTATATGATGAATGCTGACATGATAGGGAGATTGAATAATTCCACTCATAGCCTAACTATTGGTGGCTTTGGAAGCTCGCCGGCCTGGAGCAAAGTCGTGAAAGGAAAAACAAAATATTTGAATATTACCTTCGACTCAAGCGGAATAGGTCCAAGTGATCATACTTCTTTTTATCTAAAAAATATTCCCGTTTTATTTTTTTTCACAGGGACGCATGAAGATTATCACAAACCCACAGACGATGTTGAAAAATTAAATTTAACAGGTGAGCTGCTAGTTATAAAATATATATATAATATTATTGAAGAGACTGACGGTCTTAATAAAATTGCTTTTTCAAAAACAAGAGAACCGAAGATGGCATCGGCTCACTTTACGGTAAGCCTTGGGATAATGCCCGACTACACCTTTAGTGGTAAAGGCGTAAGGGCGGACGGTATTATTGATTGTAAAATTGCACAACGTGCCGGAATCAAGGCAGGAGACGTGATTATTAAACTTGGCGAGTATTCGTTTTCTGATATATATTCTTATATGGATGTCTTAAGTAAATTTAAAAAGGGAGACTCGACCAAGGTGACTGTTCTGAGAGATAATGATGAAAAAACCTTTGATATCGTTTTTTAAGAATTGTTATATTTTCTGGTAGATGAAACTTCGTATAGATAATAATTTGATGGTAGATGAGTTTTTCGCCAATACCCGCTTGCTCGGTATTGTAGCGCCTGTTGAACAATATCGATTTTGCTGGCACCTTAATAAAATATTGAATTTCAATTTCCGCATAAATAATAACATTGAAATTCAACTGAACAAAAAAACAAGGAAATATTTTTTCCCGATATATGAATTCGGCGAACAATCAGGAACTATAAAACATTATTTGTATAACAATGAAGATGATGGAGAATACTTACTTCCTGAATTTAAGCATCTCGATTTTCTCTGGCTTATCAAAGATGATATCATGCATGACGATGATGTAAATATTCTTATTAGTTCAATAAAAACTATACCGACAGTGCAATTGATCACTGAAATGACAAATGAAAAAATAAAAAACAAACAACATCTTATTTTTTAAAAAATAAAACGAAGCCAATGTGGGAAGAAAAAAATAATAAGCTATATAAAAAATTTGAGTTCAAAGATTTTTCAGAAGCGTTTTCTTTTATGACGAGGGTAGCGCTCGCCGCGGAAAAAATGGACCATCATCCCAAATGGACCAACGAATATAATACAGTTGAAATCTGGCTATCTACGCATGATGCAGGTGACATTGTTACAGACAAGGACCGTAAACTTTCAGAAAAAATTGATAAGTTTTAAATGCATCTAAGATAATCGCCAGCAAAGGATTGCGGAATATCACTCTTGACCTACCTGTATTATTTTTTTTCTTTGAGCAACTAATTTGCCAACCAGCTTATGAAATTCGGATAGTCCGAATGCGTCCATTACATTTCTCACTTCATTGACCGCAGCCGGGTCGGCCGCAATTAACAAACCTCCACTTGTTTGCGGATCAGAGAGTATAGCTTTCTGAAATTCCGAAATTGAAGCAATCTTGTCACCATAGCTATCCCAGTTCCTGTTTGTTCCCCCAGGTATACATTTCTTGTTTATATAATATTCTATATCGCGGGAGATCAATGGAATATTTTTGAAGTCCACGATGGCGCTCAACTCACTTCCTTCAGCTATCTCTGTAAGATGCCCTAAGAATCCAAAACCTGTAACATCAGTCATGGCGTGAACACCTGGAATTTTTCCAAGCGCTTCCCCAACTTTATTGAGCTGCATCATTTGTTTGGCAGCAAGTCCTACATGCTCTTTTTGCAAAAGGCCTTTTTTTTCTGCTGTCGTTAGTATTCCCACCCCCAGCGGCTTAGTGAGAAATAGAATATCACCTACCTGGGCAGTATTATTTTGTTTTATGTTGTCTACCGGAACGAATCCATTTACAGCTAATCCAAATATTGGCTCCGGGCTATCAATGCTGTGACCTCCGGCGAGTGAAATTCCTGCTTCCAGGCAAATGCTACGGCTTCCTTCAATTATCTTTCGTGCAACTTCAGGAGGAATTTTATTTACCGGCCATCCTAAAATTGCAATTGCTAATGCGGGCTTCCCTCCCATGGCATAAACATCACTAATGGCATTTGCAGAGGCGATGCGGCCAAATTCAAAAGGGTCATCTACAATGGGCATAAAAAAATCGGTCGTAGATATTAACGCAACGCCATTACCCATGTCATATACTGCAGCATCATCTTTGGAATGATTTCCAACAATCAGCCTTTTATTATCAGGCATCTCTAGGTTACTATGCAGTATCTTGTCTAAAACCGAAGGGGAAATTTTACAACCACAGCCGGCCCCATGTGAGTATTGAGTAAGTTTTACATCAAAGCTTTCATTCTCTTTTGATGGTATAACGGTCATGTATACTTGTTTTAAAAAGCTATCGCTTCTTTTTTCTTTTTAGAATAATAGCGGAATTTTTTTGAAGATCTCCTGCAAATCTTATTTCAAAGATATCTTCTCCATCGTGAATTACCAGGAGACCTGTATTGGGTGGTATGCTTCCTAAATTTTCGGCATACATAATTATGGTGACAGAGTCTCCCATTTCTGGTGTAAGGTAAATCGTTTTATTGATTGCCCTTGTGGTAAGACCTTGCCTTGGCATAATGACTTGTCCGTTTAGTAGAACACTTACAGTATCCCCATCAATTTCTCCATTGTCAAAAAGGCTCAGTACAAGAGAATCCTGTTTAATTTCTACACTTTTTATTGTCTCTATTTTTCTTGACGAAAGATTAGCTGCAGCAACAGGAGCGGATGGCGTGATTAACGTCAAGTTACGTGAATGTTCAGCGGTTAATGGTTTATTTTCGTTGATGATCTTTGGGGTTTTTATTTCCGAAGGACCTGTTGATACATATGAAGTTGAGAGTTCCTTTGTTTGCTTTGTTGCAGTTGTAAGTTTTTCTGTTGTTTCAGTACTTTTATCTTGCGTTTTTTCGGTCGCTACGATAAGGTCGCTTTTTGTTTCTGATTGAGTTATCGATTTATTAAAATCTTCTTTATGATTATTTTCTGAAAGAATAATGTTTGCCGGTTTTGCTGTTACCGGCTTGTTAAATACTATAGATTCATTATTTGATGCACTTACTTTAGTATTAATTTTTTGCGTTTCCGAAACAGGCTCGGGAGCTTCACGGTGAAGTGATACCGGGGAAATTTGATTTGAATTTATAGATGCTCTTGCCTTAGTGTATGAAGCTGCAAAAGATAGAGTACGTGAAACACCCAGCTTTTCAAGTTTGGGGAAAATCTGGTTTGACTCCTCTGGCTTTCGTTTTTGAAGATGAATGTTACCCGTAATTTTTTTGTAAACCCGCGTTTGGTTTGTTTCGAAAGGTCCGCTTAATATGTATGTGCTATCACTTTGCGACAAGGCGAGGTTACTGTATGTCCTTACACCTTTAGCCGGTGGTGCCGTGTAATTGTTATCGATGAGTTTATCGTCTTCAATAATAAAATCGTCACCCGACCTTTTTATTTTTACTGACTTCACGCCTACATTTTCTATACTATCGATAACAAAAATTGTATGTGAGTAGCCGCTAAGCTTGCCATCGTATTCGCTTATAGCCAACTCATATTTAATGGATTCTTTTGTAGTATCATTATATAATGTCCCGGTCCAAACACCAGTAATATCCTGCGCAAAAATTTGTAAGGGAAAAAAAAACAGTAAAAATAGAAGTTTCATAACATATGGATTTCACCGCTGGTCAGCAACTTACCTGATCCAGTTTATCGGCATTCCTTATATCAACGGTTTTACAGGATATTTTATTTAGAACATCGTGGATATTTTCCCGTTTATACAGCGCAGTAGTGTAGAGTTTATCATAATAATGAAGCAAAATGGAAAAGCATTCCTTTACATTGTTGTCCAATAAATAGTTAATTGCATTCCTCGTTTCAAGTCCACCAAGTCTTTTTTGAATTTTTACGATCGAATTTATCAGCTGGTTTTTTTCAAAAGTTCCGTAGGTGGAAATGATATAATCTAGTCTTTCTTCGAAAGGAATTTCCAAAAAGTACAAAGGACTTTCACGCATATTGTTCCAAAGAGTTTTTGGAATTCCAACTGAGCCTATGTGCCGGCTTTCATCTTCGAGCCAAATTTCATCTTCTATCTCAGTAGTTTTTTCCGGCGTTAAAACTCCTGACTTAAGCAAACCCCGAAACAATTCAATGGCTAAGAGGTTTTCGAACATCTCCTGGCCAGGTTGAGGCGCTTCTCCTATACTGCCAAAAGCAGACCCTTTATGATTCGCCAGTCTCTCAAGATCTATCACTGTTGCACCTTGGTTCTTCATCTCTTGTAAAACCCTGGTCTTGCCAGATCCTGTATATCCACCCATTATTTTTAATGGATACTTTTTTTCAAATTGATCCAGCACCCAATTTCTGAAAGCCTTATAGCCACCCTTCAGCGTATAGATTTTGTAACCGTATAAATCAAGCAGCCATGCAACTGACCGGCTCCGCATTCCACCACGCCAGCAATGAACTAACACACGGTTGTCTTCTGTGCCTTTCTCAGCTCCGTTTTTAATTTTTTCCTCGGCATCACTAAGCATGCCTTCCATCCTGTGTGAAAAATATCCCAGCCCAATTTTGACCGCAACCTGCCGGCTTTGCTGTTTGTAAGCAGTTCCTATAACTTTTCTTTGCTCATCTGTAAACAAGGGTAGTGAAACAGCGCCGGGAATATGCGCATGTAAATATTCTGCCGGGCATCTTACGTCCAGAACAGGCCGCTCTTCGGACAGCCTTAAAAACTCCTCAATATCTATTTGTTCAATTGCCATTAATAAGACGTTCGGTCGTAAATAAAAAAACCACCGTATTACAGTGGTTCCAATATTGAGTTAATTTTTATTATTTTTTTGACTTTACATCAACCTTTATATCCTTTGTGCCTATTTTAACCCCACTCTGATCGACCTTAACTTCAGTGTTTTTGCTGCTTACACCCGCACCATCCGGCCCAACTGATATGGTGGTTTTTTTAACTGAATCCAGAGTTTTCACAGTGGCTGACGTTTCGCTTGTTATGTTTTTTTTACTTTCAGTAGATGTTTCAGTTGTTGATGGATCTCCACATGCAGAAAGAAAGATCACGCCAGAAATTGAAATAAATTTAAAAAAGAGTGTTTTCATTGGACTAGTTTAAGTGAATCGCTTGTAAATGCTAACCGTTCATGGAAGTAAGAAACTCCATATTATCCTTTGTTCCCTTCATATTCTTCATAAGTATATTAATCGCCTCTTCAGGATTCATATCTGCCATGTGATTTCTAAGAACCCACATGCGTTGTAATACTTCTTTATCGAGCAATAAATCATCACGCCTTGTAGAGGATGCGACGATATCGATAGCAGGGAATATTCTGCGGTTCGATAATCTGCGGTCAAGCTGAAGTTCCATGTTACCAGTACCTTTGAATTCTTCAAAAATAACCTCGTCCATTTTACTTCCGGTATCAACCAAAGCTGTAGCAATTATTGTAAGCGATCCGCCAAATTCAATTTTCCTAGCTGCGCCAAAAAACTGTTTTGGCTTTTGCATAGCATTTGCTTCAACGCCACCGGATAATACTTTGCCGCTCGCTGGCGCAACGGTATTGTGTGCCCGGGCAAGACGGGTGATGCTATCCAATAAGATAACCACATCATGGCCACATTCAACAAGGCGCTTTGCTTTTTGCAATGCCATGGTACTCACCTTAACATGCTTTTCAGCAGGTTCATCAAAAGTAGATGCTATAACTTCTGCCTTTACACTGCGCTCCATATCGGTAACCTCTTCCGGTCTCTCGTCAACCAACACAATCATTAAATAACATTCGGGATGATTTGCTGCGATTGCATTAGCTACTTCTTTAAGCAACATTGTTTTACCGGTCTTTGGTTGCGCAACTATAAGTCCTCTTTGCCCCTTTCCAATTGGCGTAAACAGGTCTATAATACGGGTAGAAAGATTATTAGGAGTGAGGAATAGATTTAGTTTTTCAAAAGGGAATAGTGGGGTTAAATAATCGAAAGGCACGCGATCTCTTACTTCGTCAGGGCCTTTGCCATTAATAGTCTCAACCTTCAACAAAGCAAAATATTTCTCCCCCTCTTTCGGCGGTCTTACTGATCCATATACTGTATCACCTGTCTTAAGACCAAATAATTTTATTTGTGACGGAGAAACATAAATATCATCAGGAGATGAAAGATAATTATAATCACTACTGCGTAAAAAGCCGTAGCCATCGGGCATCATCTCCAGTACGCCCTCTGCCAAAATAACGCCGTCAAATTCAATATTGAAGGCTGGTTCTTTCTTTTGAGGATATTGTTTTTGTTGATTACTTTGATAGCCGTTATTTATAACAGGCTCTGAAATTTCTTCGTCATCATCATTTAATAACTCTACAAGCCCTGGTGCAATAGATTTAGGATCGGAAAGGATATTTTCATCAGCCGACTTTTTATCATCATCGTCTGTTTCTTCGTCCTCTTCCTTTTGCTTTTTAGTTGGCTTCTTTTTATCATCTGCCTTTTTCGACTTGCTTTCTTTAGGTGCAGTTTCAACGGGTTCTGATTCGGGTGCGGCTTCTTCAGCTGTTTTTACAAGACGCTTCCGCTTTCGTTTTTCAACGTCTGTATCTTTTTTTTCGGTGCTCATGGCTGTTTGTTTATCAAGAATTTGATATATTAATTCCTGTTTTTCTAATTTTTTTGCATTGGAAATATCCTGCTGCTCGGCTATATCGAGCAACTCCGGAACGAGCATATCGTTCAGTTGTAAAATGTCGTACATAAAAGGACGTGTAGATTTATAGTCAAAACACTATTGAATTGTGAAATCTAAATTTTTCGATGATTTATATGGAATGGATTCTATTAAAGAGAGACGTTAGAAAAGGAGATCCTGTCAGCTTTCTAATGCAATAATACATCAAAATTAGAACACATGAAAATTTTTTGCCAAATTCCTTTTGCCATTAGGTCAAATTATTAGTTTAAAATACCGATTTAACACGCTGCTTGCAATTCTTCTATATCATTATAGTGTCCTTTATATTTGCACGAATCGAAAACGTAAGATGTTTAACAACAGAACGAGAATAAAAAGACTTCTCAATGCCGAAACGCTCAACGAAAGCGTGATAGTTATGGGCTGGGTAAGAACGTTTAGAAATAACCAGTTTATTGCGTTGAATGATGGCAGCACTAATAATAATTTACAAATAGTTGCTGAACTGGGGCGATTTGGTGATACATTGCTCAAAAGAATTACTACAGGAGCAGCCTTAAAAGTGACTGGGTCGATGATTCCTTCTCTCGGAAAAGGTCAAAAGGTAGAACTAAAGGCTGATTCTATTGAGGTGCTTGGTGATAGCGATTCCGAAAAATTTCCTTTACAGCCCAAAAAACATAGCCTGGAATTTTTGAGAGAAATCGCCTATATGCGATTTAGGACGAATACATTTGGTTCTGTTTTCCGCATCCGGCATTCAATGGCCTTCGCTATTCATAAGTTTTTTAATGATAAAGGCTTTATTTACCTACATACACCAATAATTACCTCGTCTGATGCAGAGGGAGCTGGTGAAACGTTTCACGTAACAAATTTTGATCTTGACAATCCATCAAAAAATCCAGACGGTTCCGTTAATTATAAAGACGATTTCTTTGGAAGGCCTACGAACCTTACAGTGAGTGGCCAGTTAGAGGCCGAGCTAGGAGCTATGGCACTTAGTGACGTATATACTTTTGGTCCAACATTCAGGGCTGAGAATTCCAATACTGCGCGACATCTTGCCGAATTTTGGATGATTGAACCAGAGATGGCTTTCTATGACCTTGAGGATAATATGGATCTCGCTGAAGAATTTATTAAATATGTTATTAAATATGCTTTGTATAATAACAAGGAAGATTTGGATTTTTTAGCGACCCGCCTGGTAGACGAAGAAAAACAGAAGCCTCAAAATGAAAGGAGCGAGATGGGTTTAATTGAAAAACTTGAATTTGTTGTCAATAACAAGTTCGAAAGACTTACTTACACCGAAGCGATTGATATTTTGAAAGAAAGCAATTATAATAAAAAAAAGAAGTTTCAATATACAGTAGACAAATGGGGAGTTGATCTGAAAAGTGAACATGAACGTTACCTTGTGGAAAAACATTTCAAAAAGCCAGTTATTCTAACAAATTATCCAAAGGAAATAAAGGCCTTTTATATGAGGCAGAATAATGATGGTAAAACTGTTGCGGCCATGGATATTTTAGCTCCTGGTATTGGTGAAATAGTAGGCGGTTCACAGAGAGAAGAAAGATTAGACATGCTGCAACAGCGGATGAAAGAAATGAATATACCCGCAGAAGATTTATATTGGTACCTCGATACTCGTCGTTTTGGAACTTGCCCGCATGCCGGCTTTGGGCTTGGTTTTGAGAGGTTGATCCAATTTGTAACAGGTATGACTAATATAAGAGATGTAATTCCTTTTCCGCGTTTTCCCAAAAACGCAGATTTTTAAATAGGAAACTATAGATTTAAAAAACTTTATCGATTAGTTTTTAGAGATTGCTCAGGTATTCTTTTTAAAATAATATCTGATCCTGACTCCTACATTTTCCCTGATATTATTATAGAAAAAGTTATAGTCCGCTATGTGATAATTCTTTGTTGTGAGAAAAATACTTCTAAAGAAATGTGGTTTATTAACTCATAACACGTTGCCAGAAATTTGCGCATGTACGAGATCGGGGATTACTTTATTAAAAAAATTTAAGACACCTTCCTCCACTGTTTAATTTTGATGAAGCAACTGTTGTGTCTTTTGTCCAGGTTAGAGGATTCACAACAATTGCTTGTTCTTTTTCTTTCAACATAAAGGGCGAAATATAACCTTCAAGAAATGTCCTCCGACTTGATAATACTTCCAGTCGAAATAGAATCTTCAAATGGCTTTAGTGATGAGAAATGATCTTTAATGACTGGCAGCACAATTATGTAAGCACAAACCAATTGACTTTGTAAAGCTTTTCCATCGACAAATTCATTTAGTAAACGTTCGGCATTTAAAGTACCCTGGCTATGTGAAGCAATAATAATTGGTTGCACGTGATTCCAATTTTCAAGATAGTGTTTAAACGCTTTCTTTATATCATTGTAGGCAAGATCAAATGCTTGTTTTGCCAGCCGAAGAGTCATTTGTAAAAAAAGCTTTCGAATTGGCCTGGTGATATTTAGGTGCAAACACCATGCAATATTTATTGAATACGCTTGCCTGGTATAAAATTGTTGAATTATCTGTTTTACTGTTTAAGTCAATATCGTTGATATCGGCATTCCTTCCGTCATGCATTTTTGGCATCGCTGTAAGTTGTGGAATAAATAAAAGAAAACATCAGCAAGTGAATCTGTGGTATCATCATTTAAGTCGGTAGGAATGTTATCAGATGGATCAGCCTTAAATGGGTGAGCCGCCCAATAATTCAAATTGCAATAATCTGGCGTTTTTAATGTGGTATCAAATTCGTACTTAAGATTAGAAGTAAAATTGTGCCGGCCGCAAGAAGAATGTGTAAAGAGAGTAAATGAGAGAAAAACAATAAGTGATGCCCTGAATATTCTATTACTTTTGTAGCGTGACATAATCAAAACTACATTCACATTTTCACAAAGGAAAAACAGAATATGATTACAATACCTGTAGTTGATTTAGCTGATTTCACCTCTGTTGAGGCCGAAAAAAAGAAAAACTTTGTTCAAAAACTCGGAAAGGCTTTTGAAGAAGTGGGATTTGTTGCAGTAAAAAATCACGGAATTCCCGATGATCTCATAGACAAGTTGTATAAAAATGTGCAGCAATTCTTTTCGCTTCCTTCGGAAAAAAAGAAAAGCTTTGAAATTCCTGAATTAGCGGGACAGCGGGGTTACACGTCTTTTGGAAAAGAACACGCAAAGGGGAGTGATGCTCCGGATTTAAAAGAATTCTTTCAATATGGGCAAATTGTTCCTGACGATCATCAGCTTAAATCGGAATATCCTGATAACGTCAAGGTTAGTGATCTGAAAGAATTTGATGAAACCTTTTTCAAGGCCTACCGTGCATTTGAAAGATCAGGTAAGTTTCTATTACAAGCAATTGCTCTTTACCTCGGACTCGATGAAAATTATTTTGACAACTACGTAGAAGAGGGGAATTCTATTGTGCGAGCTATACATTATCCGCCCATCACTAATGAACCTAAAAGTGCCATACGGGCAGAGCAACACGAGGATATCAACCTTATCACATTACTCGTAGGTGCCTCAGCGGATGGGCTTCAAATACTTACCAAGAAAAATGATTGGGTAGGTGTTACTTCTCTGCCAGATCAAATAGTAGTGAATGTAGGTGATATGCTGCAGCGATTAACTAATAATAAATTGAAAAGCACAACACATCGCGTTGTAAATCCACCAAGTGAATTGTGGCATACATCGAGGTTTTCTATACCATTTTTTCTTCATCCAAAATCTTCAATGAGTCTTGCAGCACTTAGCAGCTGTATTGATTCAAAACACGAAAAAGACTACAAGGACATTACTGCAGGGGAATATCTTGACGAAAGACTTAGAGAGATTGGCTTAAAAAAATAGAAAAACGGTACAGTCTTTCCTTGTTTCTTATTATAAAAATATCTGGTTATTTTCACTTTCCTGGTCTCTTGATATACCCTGTAAAAATTTGCGTTTATCATCAAATCTAATGGTTAATTGAGACTAGTTTGTTTCTGAAGCTTAATTTCACAATAGCGATTTACTTTTCAAATGGCGTTTAGAAGGCATATTCCTTATTTAAAATCTGTTTTTCTTTATACTGTTTCTGCTTTTGGTGGCCCTCAAGGTCATTTTGGAATGATGATTAAAACTTTTGTAGAGCGTAGAAAAGATATCAGTAAAGCCGAGCTTATCGAATACCTTTCTTTTTGCCAGCTCTTACCAGGAGCGACTTCCACGCAAATGATCACCTTAATTGGCTACAAAAGAGGCGGGATTCCACTTGCCATAATCACGCTCTTAATATGGATTACTCCGGCCAGTATTATAATGGCGGCTTTTTCTTTTCTCATTCATTACATCAATACTTATCATGTAAGCTTACATATTTTCAAGTTCGTACAGCCGATGGCTGTTGGGTTCATCGCATTTGCAGCTTACAAAATGTATAAGATCTCCATAACCAATACAATCACTTTTGTGATTATGCTGGTTGGGATTATAGCGACTTACTTATTATTTAAAACACCTTGGGTTTTTCCCATTTTGATTGTTCTCGGTGGTGTGGTTACCAATTTCAGCGATAAACGAATTCCAGAGAAAAATTCCATGCAACCTAAAAAGATTAAATGGACAAATATCTGGCTATTCTTATTGTTATTTGCGGCGGTTGGTTTCCTGAGCGAAACGGCCAGGAAACAAAATTGGGAAAACCGAAGAGCATTTAATCTTACTGAAAATGTATATCGCTTTGGAAGTCTTGTTTTTGGTGGAGGAGATGTGCTTATGCCGATGATGTATGAGCAGTATGTCGTACGGGAAAAAACAAAATCAATGACAAAAGAGCAATACCTGACAGGTTGGGGTCTCGTAAGGGCTATCCCCGGTCCGGTATTTTCTGTTGCTTCCTACACGGGTGGCATGGTTCTTAGAAATCAAGGAAAAAAAATGCAACTTTTAGGATGCTTTATCGGATGCATCGGCATCTTCCTCCCAAGTGCGCTACTGGTTTTATTTTTTTATCCTATTTGGCATAATCTAAAAAAATATGTGATAATTTTTAGAGCTCTTGAGGG
>JBDTVF010000018.1:0-25012 GCA_040007325.1 Ginsengibacter sp.
TTATATCAAATTATTGAGAAAAATTTTTAGGGTGTTGCAACGCTGAAAACAGGACGATTGGCTTATGTACTTAACATTGATGCCATTAACTCTGCAATGGATTGCCTGGAAAAAGCTCTGGAGGTATATCCCGGCCGTAGATAAGGCGCTAAATTTAAAACGGCTCTTTTTCTGATTTGCATTTTTCTGCAATATGCTATCTTTGCCGCCCAAAATGTTTGTCTGACTTTATTTCGAACTGGCAATCAGTACAGGTCGATAAGGCAAGATAATACAAAAGTCGAGGTAGCTCAGCTGGTTAGAGCATCGGATTCATAACCCGAAGGTCGGCGGTTCAAGTCCGCTCCTCGATACAAGTCCTCCATCTCCGGAGGATTTTCTTTTTTACAAATTATTTTATACGAATTAATTCTCTCAGATAAGGTGTTCGCCATTTCTCATTCGTCAACTCTTGCATTTCTGCTATTGCACAACATCTCGGCATTAAGTTTAAACCAATTTTGAAATTTGCCTAAGCAAGAATCGCTAAAATATTACTGAAACGCTGGTAGTTATTCACATGTTGAAAACTCGAGTGTGGAATTGTGTGGAGTGGAATAATTTTTGCGCTCCGTGAGCGTTCTTTTTTAGAATAGCAAATCAAAATTTTAGCCAATTATTTTACACGATTAAAACTAATTTTCAAACCATTTTTTGACTATCTACCGGGCATTATAGAACTAATTGTTTAGACTCAGGATCATTTTCCCAGTTCGATTTTAATAAACACCTTTTAGAAACTTAAATTTTTTCATTTAAGCGATAAAACAATATCGTTAAACAAAAGAACCATGAAACAAACATTAATCCAATTATCCCTTTTTCTCTGTGTTTTGTTTATTTCTTCTGCCGCTTCCGCTAAAACTTATTATTTTTCAAGTGTATCTGGTAACGACAGCCGCACGACAGCACAGGCTCAAACATCCTCTATGCCATGGCAGACCCTATCAAAGCTGAACTCAATTATGAGCACTCTATCTCCGGGTGATTCAGTATTGTTCAGGGCCGGTGAAACTTTCTATGGTTCTATTACATTAACCAAGTCAGGCACGAGTAGCAACCCGATTGTGTTTGCATCTTATGGCTCTGGGACGAAACCGATAATAACCGGGTTTCAGACGATGGGCAGCTGGACCTCTGTAGGAAATGGCATATATGAAAGCTACAATTCGGTATTAGGGACAGACCTTACGATGGTTACTTTGAATGGTAATCTGCAGCCTATGGGCAGGTATCCAAATATTAATGCTGCCAATAAAGGGTATCTTAATTTTGAATCTCATGGCAGCGGTTACATCAAGGACAACCAGCTTACCTCTTCAACTAACTGGACTGGTGCGGATGTTGTAATTCGGGTGAAAAGATGGATCCTTGACAGGGTCAAAATTTCATCTCATTCCGGAACTAATATATATTATAGCGGTTCTCTTACTTATAATCCTTATGACAACTACGGTTATTTCATAGAAAATAGTGTAAAGACGCTTGATCAATTGGGTGAATGGTATTACAATCCTTCTAATAAAAAGCTTAGTGTTTATTTTGGTTCTTCTAAACCAACATCCTATTCAGTACAGGCAAGTGCAATAGCAGCCCTTGTAACAATTAAAAATCAAAACAATATTGTTTTTACAGGGATAGGCTTTACTGGTAGCAACTTGAAAATGTTTGATCTATATTATGCTCAAAATGTACAGATTGTAGGCTGTTCAATGATGTATTCCGGTGTAGACGGTATAGATGCTTCTGCTACAACAAACCTTTGCGTGAAAAGCACTTATTTTAACTATACTAATAATATTGCAATAGACCTTAACTATAATTGCGCATTTTCAGTGTTGCAATATAATTACATTGCAAATACCGGCATGACGGCTGGTGCAGGCCTTAATGGAAACGGAAGTTACAAAGCAGTAACAATTGTGGGTAATGACAATCTTGTATCCAACAATACAGTCTACAACACCGGCGCTGATGCTATCCGTTTTAATTGCGGAGATAACAATGTTGTAAAAAATAATTTTATTAACAATTTTACAATGGTGAAAGATGATTGCGGGGGTGTTTATTCTGTTGTATCGCCAACAGGCAACAAGAGGAGCTCCCAGATCATTGGGAATATTATTATAAATGGAGTGGGTTGTCCTGAGGGAACCGATAAACCCGGAACAGGTTCAAGTAATGGAGTTTATATCGAAGATAATTCAAACAATGTAGTAGTCGACGCCAATACCATTTCCAACTGTGGGAGATCCGGCGTATTTGTGCATAATTCTTTCGGCATAACTCTTACGAATAATCTCCTTTATGATAACCTCACACAGCTATTAATGATTCATGATTATGCACAGCCAAATGCTTTGTTGAGAAATAACGTAGTTACTGATAATATCTTTTTTGCAAAATACGATACCCAGACGGTTTCAATGGTTAGTACCATGGCCAATGATATCAATTTGCTCGGCAAAATGGATAAGAACTATTTTTGTCGTCCAATGGACGATAATTTAACGATGTCAAGCTCTGTCATTATCAATAATGTAAGGGTAGACAGGGTTCAGGATCTTGCTGGATGGCAATCTACGTACGGTCTGGATAAAGCTTCGCAAAAAGCTCCTTCGTTTATACCTGCTTACTCCATAAATTCATATATAAGTGGTAACAAATTTTCGAATGGCACTTTCAATTCTAATATTACCGGCGCATATTCTACACCATCTTGCAGCTGGGTAAATAACAAACTTGACGGCGGTACTTTCCAGGCCACGAATCAATATACAAACCTGAGTAATTACCAGATAATTGTAGGCATAGGAGCTATTAGTTCATCAAAGAGCTATATTTTAAAATTTAGTTCGCTGTCTTCAAAAGACACTTTGATGAATGCATACTTGAGAATAAGTGGCGCTCCTTATAGCAGACTATCGGATACTAAAATAATCCCAATTTCCAAAACAAGGCAGGAAAATCAATACCTGTTTACCGCACCGGCTTCTTGTTCCGCCGCGAGTATTATTTTTGAAACAAAATGCCCCAAGGTTAATTTTTGGCTGGATAACATAGAGTTATATGATGCAAATGTATCACAGACAGATCCGAATACTTATCTTTTTTACCAATATAATTACTCATCAAATAGCAAAGCATTTTCTATACCAGGAACTTATATGGACGTATATGGTAAGACTTATACCAATAGTGTAACGATTCCGGCGTATTCAGGTGTGGTGCTCATAAAACAAACTACCGCTAATATTCTCTACAGCTTTGATCAACAGAAAGAAAATCAAGGCCAAAATGTAGTTTTGACAAGACCATAATATTGTAAAAAATTTCGTAAAAATACAAACCGGTAAGTCTAGGCATAGTATTTTCAGTCATACCATTTATCTTAAAGATAATTCAGTATGAAAATCTTATTAGCGCTATTGTTTATCGGTTTTTTTTCAACCGCTTTTTCAAAAAGCTATTATTTCTCTTCATCTTCCGGTGATGATTCAAGATCCGCTGACTATGCGCAAAAATCGTCTACCCCATGGAAGTCGCTTTCAAAACTTAACTCGATATTCAGTATTCTTGAAGGGGGAGATTCAGTTCTATTAAAGCGGGGCGATATTTTTTATGGATCAATTATCGCCACCAAATCGGGGGTGCCTAATGTTCCGATTGTTATTGCATCTTATGGTAGTGGTTCATTACCTGTAGTTTCAGGATTTGTAAAAATTTCTCAATGGACTTCAAATGGAAATGGGATTTTTAAGGCTACGCAATCTCTTGACGATTCCATTCTTAATATGGTTTTAATAAATAATTCGGAATACGCAATGGGTCAGTTTCCGAACGCTGACGCATCTGGTGGAGGATGGCTTTCAATTGCTTCTCACATCGGCAATTCATCAATAACTTCATCTGCTTCCATCCCCAATGCTAGCTGGTCTAATTCCGAAATTGTGATAAGAAAGAAGAGGTATGTGATTGATCGCAATAAAATTCTCTCACAGGATGGTAATACCTTAAATTATAAAAGTGGAACCCAGTACGAACCATTTGATAAGTTTGGTTTTTTTCTGCAAAATAATATTGCAACACTTGACCAGTTTGGCGAATGGTATTTTGATCCTAATTCAAAAAAGCTGAATGTATTTTTTGGAAATAAATTGCCTCAAAATTTTAAGGTAAGTGCAAGTAACCTTGATGTTTTGTTAAGTTTAAGAAAACAAGAAAATATATCAGTTTTTGATATTGCATTCGAAGGGTCTGACAAGAAAGCAATTGATTTGTATTATGCTAAAAATATTGCTCTCAAAAAATGCTCTATAAATTTTTCCGGGGGCAATGCTATTGATGGCTACTTTACCCAAAATCTTATTGTTGAAAATTGCAACATTAATAATTCTAACAATAATGCATTTGATCTTACAGGGGATTGCAATGGATTAGAGATTAGTAACAATATTATAGGCAAATCAGGGATGTATGCTGGAATGGCTGGCAACAGCCCACATTCTTTTTCGGGTATAAATGTAAATGGCAATAACATAAAGGTTGAAAATAATAGGGTGGATAGCACCGGTTATGCAGCGATAAGATTTGCAGGTAATTCTGTTAGTGTAACAAATAATTTCGTGAACTATTTCTGCATGGTAAAAGACGATGGAGGAGGAATTTATACAGGAAACAATGACGCTAATAATCCGAAGACAAACCAGGTAATCGCAAATAATATTATTCTTAATGGAGTAGGAGTTAGTGATGGGACGTCTGAGAAGAATATGCAGGCCCACGGAATTTATCTCGACGATAATTCTGCTAATATCAATGTTTCCGGTAACTCTGTTGCGTATTGTAATAAGGCTGGCATTTACTTACATAATTGCCATGATGTAACGGTAACGGGCAATGTTGTTTTTGGAAATGGTACCCAATTGATTATGCAAAAAGATGCTGCATCAAAAGGTTTGGTCAGAAATAATATAATTCAGAATAATACATTTTTTTCGCAAAAGAGGACGCAGCTTGTTGCATCATATCTGACCAGCGGAGACGATATAAATTTATTCGGGAACATTGACAACAATTACTATGGCAGGCCGATTGATGATAATATAACCATTTCAATTTCATATACAAATGCGGGTCAGGGCAAGATGACCAAATACATGAATCTTAACGGCTGGAAATCGCAATATAAAAAGGATGATAAATCTGTTAAGTCAAAAGTTGAATTACCCGCTTACAAAGTCAAAGGCCTGGTTTCGTCTAATAAGATATCAAATGGAAATTTTAATAGTGATATTTCCGGTGTGCATGGCTTCAGGAGCAAAGTAACCTGGCAGAACCCGGGCTTTGCCAATGATGGTTGCCTGCAGGTGACTTCTTCGCAGGAGGCTGCAACATCATATATCACTATACCTGCCGGCTCAATTATCTCAGGCAAAGATTATATACTAAGATTTGGCATAAAAGGCGCTGATAACTCTGGTAAAACTGTAGGAATCTATCTGCGACAAAATGGTGCGCCATATACAAGCTTAAGTTCACAAACTTCATACAAATCAATTTCGTATAAACCACAGAGTTGTGAAATTGCTTTTACAGCAACTGCTAATGATGATAATGCTCTTCTTGTTTTCGCTTTAACAGATCCCGCAACGACATATTGGCTTGATAATATTCAGCTGTATGAGGCCAATGCGCAAATAACAAAGCCTGAAGATCATGTACTCTTTGAATATAATGCGGGTAACATTGCAAAGACTATTGCTTTGAGTGGTACTTATACTGATCCAGGAAATAAGACGTATTCTAAACAAGTAACTCTACAGCCATTCACCTCGATTATTTTAGTCAAGCAGGATTAAGAAAAGTTAATACTCTACATGTCTTAATTAAAGACGTAACTATTACGTATACCTGCTTTAGAAAACTGTAGGTCATACATTAATGCTTTTCGGGTTTACCCATTCATCTCCGTAATTTTTCTAGTTTGTTATTTGGGCAGTTATACCTTGCACAGGTAGCTAAGCGAATCTATTTTTACTGGGTTCGTAATCCGAAAACCCTTAACCTATGAAACCATTACTGGTAGCGGTCGCACTATTCTTTTGCACCTGGTCCAAAGCTAATAACTATTATTTTTCCTCTGCATCCGGTAATGATTCGTATACACCCGTCCAGGCAAGCAGTCCGTCTACACCATGGCAAACCCTTAATAAGCTTAATGCCATTTTGAGCACCCTAAAATACGGTGACTCAATTTTATTTAAAAGAGGAGAAATATTTGATGGTTCAATTGCAGTTTCTGCATCTGGTTCGGCAGCATTTCCCATAGTTTTCACAGCCTATGGTAAAGGCACTAAACCCGTGATAAACGGCTTTACAACTTTAGCTAAATGGACACTCAGCAACAATAATATTTATGAATGCATCAATACATCATTGCTCAATAGCTTGAACATGGTAACGATTAACGGAGTGCAACAGGCTCGCGGAAGATATCCGAATACAGATGTGAACAAAGGATATCTCACCTTCGAATCGCACGGCACAAATTCGATAGTTGATGATGAACTAAGCCCGGCGATAGATTGGACAGGGGCGGAAGTGGTAATAAAACCTAAAAGATGGATACTTGACCGCTGCACAATTATATCTCAAAAAGGCACTACTATTTCTTACACACCATCATTAACGTACAATCCTTACGATAACTATGGATACTTTATACAGAATCATATCAAAACACTTGACCTTCCGGGCGAATGGTATTATAATTCTTCTGCAAAAAAAATTTCAGTGTATTCCCAACCTGCTAATTTCAATGCGAGTGTTATTGATGTGCTTGTAAACATACAATACCAGAGCAATATAGTTTTCGACAACATAGTTTTTTCTGGAGCTAACAGCAAGGCAATGAATCTTTATTATGCACAGAATGTACTGGTAAAAAATTGCGATTTCATTTTTTCAGGAATGGACGGAGTATTCTGTGCTTCCGTAAATAATATCTCCTTAGTGAACAATATGTTTTCAAATACTAACAATAACGCCATCAATTTTTACTATAACTGTAACAATAATGTCATTAGAAATAATGTAGTTAAGAACACAGGACTAATTCCCGGCGCGGGGCAAAGTGGAAACGGAACTTACCAGGGATTGTTTATCAGTGGTGCAAATAACCTGGTAGAATATAATATTGTAGATAGTACAGGATTTACCGCTATACGCTTTGGCGGAGGTGATTCGAATGTGATCAAAAATAATTTAGTCACCAACTTTACTATAACGAAAGATGACGGCGGCGGTATTACTACTTTAGGCACCGCAGGAGTAACATTGTATGGTCAAAAAGTGATAGGCAATATTATTAGAAATGGCATTGGTATTTCTGAAGGAACTGATAAGCCTGGTAGTTCTTCAAGTAATGGGATTTATATGGATGATAATAGTTCAAATGTTCTTATAGACGGCAATACCGTTACAAATTGTGGTAAAAGCGGGATATTTTTTCACAATGCTTTCAAAATGACACTAACTAATAACACGGTATTTGATAATGCAACCCAGCTAATAATGGTTCATGACTATGGTATGCCTAATGCTCTTTTGCGAAACAATGTAATTAAGAATAATATTTTGTTTTCCAAGTATGAAAGCCAGGTAATCACTAATGTGAGCACAATGGCCAACGATCTTAATTTGATAGGGACGATGGATTATAACCATTATTGCCGCCCACTAGATGACAATCTTGTAACTAAAGCGTCTTTTATCGATAATACCGGAAATCGCGTTGATCAAATCCTTGATCTTGCCGGCTGGCAGTCAACATACCAGTTAGATAACGCCTCCACGAAAACACCCCTACAGATACCGGCATATATTACAACAATCAATACACCGAATAAATTTTGGAACGGTAATTTTAATAATAATAATGCTGGTTTATATTCTAGTTCTACTGGTTCTTGGGTAAATAATAAACTTGATGGAGGTACTTTTAAAGCCACCAACACCTCAGCCACTTTTAGTAATTACCAGGTAGTAATTGCAGCGGGGTCTATAGATTCTTCTAAGAATTACGTTTTAAGATTTAGCGCTCAGTCAATGAAAGATACCATAATGAATGCATATTTGAGATTGAGTAGTGCGCCTTATACGCGCCTCTCAGATATAAAAGTTTTTAAAATCATAACAAGCCGTACAGAAAATGAATTCCTTTTCACGCTACCATCGTCGGCTGCTAATGCAAGTATCATCATTGAAACAAAATGCCCGTTGATTACTTTTTGGTTGGACAATGTTGAACTATACGAGGCCAATACTACTATCACTGATCCCGATGATTATATCTTATTTGAATACAATAGTTCAGCGGTTCCAAAGACAGTTCCTTTACCCGGATCTTACATAGACGTTTCCAATAAGACTTATAATAATAGTATTGTACTTGCTCCTTATTCTTCAGCAGTATTGATAAGTAAAAATGTGCCAACTACTTCATTGCCGTTGACCTTCCTGGATTTCAGCGGAACGCTGAAAAATAAAACTGTAGATCTTGAATGGAAAACGACAAACGAAACGAATACCAATTATTTTGAAATAGAGCGTGCATCAGATAACGTTAGTTATACATCGATTGGCAAAGTAAATGCAGCAAATATTCCTGGCATTCTTACTTATAACTTTGCAGACTATGACCCTGCAGGTTCTGTCAATTATTATAGGTTGAAACAATATGATATTGATGGAAAGTTTACCTACAGTAAAGTGATACACTTCCAAACTTTCGTAAAACCAGGCTTAAGTGTGTCTCCGAACCCTGCGCAAACAAGAATTAATTTACAAGTAAGTGGTGTGCAGAGTGATAAGAAAATTTCCTATTATATTTTTTCATCCGGAGGCAGTCTTGTAAAAACGGGGAATGAAGATCAATCCACAGGGCAAATATCTGTGGATATAACAAATCTTGAAAGCGGAATATATGTGTTGAGAGCTATCACGGAAACTGCGAGTTATTCAAAGCAATTTCTCAAGCTATAATTAATTTTCTGATTTATAGAAACTAAAAAAGCAAAGATCTTGTGTCTTTGCTTTTTTAATTTATCGTAGAATGATATTAGCTTACGGTCTCCTGCGATCTTTTTCTTTGAATAAAAAGATTATACATTTCAGCAAGAATTTCTTCAATATTATACTTATAATCCCATTCCGGGTAATGCGACTTAAATTTCGACACATCGCTTATATACCAAATGTGATCGCCACTCCTGTTATTTTCAGTATATGAATAAGAAAATTTGTTCCCTGTAAGTTGCTCACAAAGGTGAATACCTTCTAGCATTGAACAATTTGAAAACCGGCTTCCCCCCGCATTATATACCTCACCAGCCCGCGGTGCTTTATAAAAATGCCAAAACATATTTACAAGATCATAGCTGTGAATATTATCACGAACTTGCTTTCCTTTATAGCCAAAAATTGTATAATGCTTTTTATTAACTGCACACATCATGAGATATGAAAGGAATCCATGAAGCTGAGTGCCCGAATGATTTGGTCCTGTGAGACACCCACCACGAAAAATCCCTGTTTTAATATTGAAATATTTCCCATATTCCTGCACCATAACATCTGCAGCAACTTTTGATGCTCCAAATACAGAATGCTTGCAGTTATCGATACTCATGTTTTCATCGATGCCTTTTTCAAAATACGTATGGGACTCTTCGATTTCCCATCTTAATTCCTGCTCCACCAGGGGAAGCAAGTTTGGATTATCTCCGTATACCTTATTTGTAGAAGTAAAAATGAAAACAGCATCCGGGGAATATATCCTGGTAAGTTCCAGCATATTCAAAGTGCCGTTTGCATTTACAGTGAAATCTGTTATGGGTTCTTTTGCCGCCCAATCATGGCTGGGCTGGGCCGCAGTATGAATGATTAACGAAATATCGGAACCGTATTGATTAAATATTTTCTCAAGGGCACTGTAATCCCTTATGTCGATATTATTATGTTGGTAATTTGAAAACTTGTTTTGTAATCGTTCTACATTCCAGAAGGTGGATGCATTGTCGCCAAAAAAATAAGCCCTAAGATTATTGTCGATCCCGATTATTAAATCAAATTCATTTGAGAGAAAAGATACGGATTCACTACCAATAAGTCCTCCTGAGCCAGTAATTACTGCTATATTCATGAAGGAATTTTAGAATTGTACGTTACGAATTCCAGATTTGCAAAGTATAAATAAGTAAATAAAATACATATTTGTGGTAAGATATCTTCTCCACAATTTCTTAGGGTCTTGTATAAGCCTGTAAAGCCATTCGAGTCCAGATGTTTGCATCCAATTCGGAGCGTGTTTTATATTGCCGGCTAAGAAGTCAAATGCTGCTCCTATGGCCATCATTGGCGCATCGATTTTACCAATATGACCTGCTACCCATTTTTCCTGCCTGGGACAACCTCTGCCAACAAGTACAAGGTTTGCACCACTTTCATTTATTTTCCTGATATCTTTCTCGTCTTCCTCTGGAGTAGCATCCCTAAAGCGATCTGCATGCACACCACATATTAACAAATGTGGATATTGATCACTAAAATATTCCTGCATTTTTTCAAGCGTAGATTTCTTACTTCCATATAAGTAAACCTTTAGTCTATTCTCATTTGCTTTCGCCAAAACATATTTTGTGAGAATAGGGCCAGCAACCCGCTCTTTTAAACCTACTTTATAAAAACTATTAAGAGCCCACTTGATTGGCTGGCCATCAGGAACGATCATATCTATTTTATCAAGAGTTTCTCTAAAACTTTTATGCCGAACACTTTCAATCAGCCCATGCACTGCTAATGCGCTTATTCCAAAACTTTTCCGGCCTTTTGCCTTTTCGATTATTACGTTTGAAGCAGTCTCATAATCAGTTATCGAGTAGCTGACTGAAAATAATTGTTTCTTATTCATATTGATTTCAGGTGTAGGGTTCAGATGGTAGTCATTTACGGGCAAACATGCGATAAATGACCGTTTCTATTTAGATAGACAAATATTATTCCGAAAAATTAATAATTAGTTTTTGCTTTATCAATTAAAAATATTTTCAAAATATGATGTCCAAACATATATTTTTTGGCTAAAAGCGCTAAAAAGCCTGGTATAGAGATAATGTTTCATAAGACATTTTCCCCCATGAAAAGCGATTTACATTTCTAAATCCTGCATACGCCCTTTCTGCGAGTATGGATTTGTCAGATAACCGGGCAATTAATATTTCAACCTCATTACTTGTAAAATCTGTATTAACATAGAAGGCGGATTGCTTTAATATTTCTTCAAAAATTGCAATGCGTGAACATACTACCGGTACACCATGCGATTGAGCCTCAAGAACTGGCAAGCCAAATCCTTCATATTCTGAAAGCAGCAGCATTACATCAAACTTCGAGTAAATCTCCTCTAAAGTAATAGCTTTTTCAAAGGGTTCAAAGACAATATGATTATTTAATTCAAGAATATTTATCTCTTCCTCAATATCCCGTAGATATTCCTGGTAAACTTTACTTCCACGCATAAAAATTTTAAAATCATTATAACCCAGGTCCAAAATTTTTCTAGCCAGGTGAAGCACTTTGAAGTGCCCTTTATGGGGATAAAATCCGGCGACTACCCCAATATTTAATGTATCAACTTTTTTTTTTCTCTTTTTTCGCTGCGAACCGACGCCGACGCTTCATAAATAAAAGTGGCTTTATGGCCATGCTTTGGAAACCTTTCCCTCAACTCAAAAAGTATCGTCTCAGCGGGAACTATAATACGATCACTTATACGTACGGCCATACCTGCAAGTGCTTTAAACAATTTAAATTTTAGAAGGTTTGCACCGGGGAGATATTTTTTTAACGCTGGCCGTTCCAGGTAAAAATCAAACATGAAGTCGTGTACCGTGACAATGTATTTGCAAACTTTTATGGCAGGTAATTCAGGAACAATCCTGTGTAAAACTTTGATATTATTAGCTATGCAGAATTTAGGAAGTCGCAGGTGAAGCCAGGTTAGGCGTGATATGAAATTGCTATTATTTACATCGACGTCTTTAACGATGATATTTTTTAAATCATCAAGGCTTTTAAAATCAATATTTTTTATACAATAGACTTTCGGGTGCTCTGGTGTTAAAATGGAGTCCAAATGAGTTATAAGGTTAATAGCATAAGTGGCAATCCCACCGCCGGTGCCGCCTTTGCCCGGAACAACATTGGAAATATCTATGCAGATGTCATTCTTTTTCATATTCTATGAGCGTATTTAAAAGGGTTTAACTGGAGCTGCCTTTTTTTGAGATTTTTTTTATTTCGTAAAGTAGTCTCCATTTTAGCCTTTCGTAATAAGAAAACTTTGCTGTGTATTGTTTACTTAAACTAGTATTGAAATTCAGATCATCCGAAAATAAATAGTTTGTAGATAATTTGTCGTCGAGAATAGTCACAAACCGTTCGCCTGTTTTAAGCGTATGAGTTGCATCGGGATCAAATCCAATGTTTTTCACTTTCGAGCTTACGGGGTACAATGACGCGAGCCCGTGTTTGTATTGATAATAACACCAGGGGATAGCCCAGGAATCTATGGTGCGTTCTCTGTACTTTTTTATTAGGGATGGAAAATCTGATCCCAGGGATTTAGTTTTGTAAATCATTTTTTCGTTACCATTATCGAGTAATTTCCAATCGATATCAAACCACCTGTCGGCCCAGGTTGCCCAACCCCAGGAGCAACCTCTTGGATTAAAATATCCATCGTATGAATAGTTGCCGGGCGCTTCTACCGGGAACGTGAATCCTGAAATAGAAAAAACTTTTTTATTATCTGAATAATATTGCAGCGAGCTATTCATGTAATTTAGAAAATTCTCCGAAGTGAGCAGATCATCTTCAAGCACAATGCACGACGGAAATATTTTAAGCACTTCAGTTACACCTTCAACGATAGATGTTGCGAGACCTTTATTTTTTTCCGCCTTTTTTATAGTAACGCTTTTAAAACCTGCTATGGTAGACAAATAATTTCTTACCTCTTCAACTTTCGCAGCATCTCTTCCATGTTTTGGGCCGTCGGAAAAAATGTAAAGATCTGTTTGATTTGCAAGGTAATTTTGTTTTAATGCATTTATCGTTAGCTCTGCCGCGCCGTGTCTTTTGTAAACAAATAGTAAAACTGGAGCGGTATCAGCAGGCATCAAAATAATTCTGAATTAGATAAGATTGTAAGCGTTGCGAAATTATATGTTATTTAATGATTTTGGAAGTCTTTAAAAAATCATCATAATTGATTTGTGGCCGCGATTAACTTTTTATCGCTAATTGCAGGTTGTCTATTTTTTTCGATAATCTCCAATAGCTTCTCTGTAAAATTATCCCACGTATTAAATTTATAATAATCCGCTATTCCCTTTTTTAATCTTTTTAATTCTGTTTGATAATGCACTTCATCTTGCAACAATGAATTTATTTTTTCAAAAAGTTCGTTAAAATTTTCATAGACAATGCAAGCGCCCGCTTTCTTCAAATCAAGGAAGTTGCCAATGGCTGGACCAATGATAATCTTATTTGAACTCAATGAATGTATAAGAGCACCGGATGAAAAAGTATCGCTATCGGCATAGGGCAGTACAATGATTTTTGATTGATTGAAATATTCGGCAAGTGCAGTATTTGACAGAAATTTATTAGTGATATTGACATTAGTTGATGCAGCGGCTTTATTTAAAGTCTGCAAATACGTTGCATTTGCCGAGCCAACTATGTCAACCGAAAATGATGCTGTATTACTTTTATAATTTCCAATAAATTCATGTATCCCTTTGTATGGAGTAATTCTTCCCCAGATAAGAACGTCGGTTTTTATCTCTGCATCATCATTTAATAGTAATGGCGGGTCGGTATAAACCGGGTGATTTAAAAAATGTGTTTTACTTTTTTCCTTTATAAAATAATTTAAGGCATCGCCGGAATGAACAATTATCTCGTTAGAAAAAGTGGCGTAGAATGATCGCGTAATTTTTCTCAGAAACGGATAGCGTTTATTATGCGAATCCTTGTTGTGGCATACCCAAATTATCTTCCCGCCTTTCATTTTAAATACAAGAAGTGTAAGTAAAGAAGCGAACAATTGTAAAACGCCAAACCGAAGATGTAGAATATCTTCTGGCCAGTTCAGGATCATAACATCCGCTCTAAACATATATTTAATGAAGTCTGCTGATCTTGATGATGGTTGTTTACCACGGTTAACAACTATAGTTTTTATAGCCAGCGAATTGAAGAAATTATCGATGTATTCATTAATCTCAACAGATGGCTGTGGGCTAAAAAAATATTTAAACCTTTTGTTCATACTCCTGATTAATTTGAGTTTTCCGCACATCTATAAACTTGCCGCCTCGTAAGATCCTTTTTTACCTTTCAAAAAATCGATAAAACCTTTTAAATGAAAAATTGCATTTTTTCCCCTTCGATTTTTAAGGTGATATGCAAGTTCATGAAGCATAAAATAAACTTTGCTGGATAGGCTCATTTTTTTATTAAAAACTATAAACTTATTACGTGTCATGTAGTAAGTCTTTAGATGGGTAATGTTTTTTGTTGTGTAAGAAACATCATGAACTATACTTAACTCCGGAGTATATACTATTCGATAGCCCTGCTCTTTCAGCCGTATGGCAAGGTCTGCTTCATCATAGTACATAAATAAATCTTCATTAAACATTCCAACCTTTATCACTTTTTCCAAATCAAACAGCACGGCGCATCCGCTAAACACATCTACATCGTAATACTTAGCTCCCTTTTTGTCACTTGCCTTTGGATTATTATAAACCCTTCCTTTATTTATATTCAAAGTTGCACCTGAATACCATGGTTTACCGTCGGGAAATAAAATTTGAGGAGAAGCTGCGGCAATGTTTTTGTCAGACTCTAATAGCTCAAAGAGATTCTCAATAAGACTTGGGGAACTTAGTGCATCAGGATTGAAAAGAAAAAAATGTTTTATATGCGGCATGTTCTCTAACATGTACTTCAGCCCGAAATTTATACCACCTGTGAAACCAAGATTTTTTTCGGAACGCAAAAGTTTGACTCGGCTGTCCTTTACTGATTCTAGTTCTGCAAAAGTTTCGTCTGTAGACGCATTGTCAACTATTAGGATTTCCACTTCAATATTTTCTTTTATTGAATCAACTAAATCTTGCATGAGATGCGAAGTTTTATAGCTGATGATCAAAACAGAAATGGTAGAATGTGCCATACTAATTTTCGCGATTTCAAGTTGTAGCTGTCAATGGGATAGTTTCAATAATATCTTCCTCTTTAGCTAATTTTTTTTCTTCGTTTGATTTGTCTACCAGGTAAAGTATAAAACAATAAAATGGGATTACCGTTGGATTTGAATAGTATTCGCTTAATACAATTAAAATCAAAGCATTCAAAAAGAATAAGCGCATATAATTGTTTTCATAAGTAAAATATTTACCGGTAAGCCCTTTTATATTTACCCATAATATATTTAAAACGTATAATAAGCCGAACTGATTGTAGGCACCAATTATGCCAACATCGCTCCTGTAAAAATGAAAGTATACATTGATTTTTACAATCTCTCTTCCGTAAAGCGAAGAAGCATAGGCCGTGCCGTTTCCAATAAGACGGGCGAGTTTGCTTGGCCAGTATTCAGTAAGAAAAAAGTTTGCTGAGAGCAACCGTATATCATCTCCATATTTCAACTGATCTTCTGTCATTTCCACATATTGTCCAAACAACTGGTCTTTGAAATAAAAGACGACTGCGGCTGCAATTCCCAAAAATATAATCATATAGATTCGATGCATACCCTTCACCAGCAAAGCAGAAATAGCCAGGCAAATAACAGCCGATAATGCAAATTGCCTCGTGCCATAAAAATATAAGCCGAGAAGCCCGAAAAATACAAATGCGAGATGTTGAATCTTTCTACCTATTAAGAAATTATAAAAAAAGTAAAACAACACAAAATCTCCGTATTGATGCCCAACCACCATATAGCGATATACACCCGCCCTGAAAATGGATTGTTCATTATCATCCCTTGAAAAAAAGTAATAATGTGGATAGGTGAACTGCTGTGCTATGGTGATAAAGATCCATACAGCTCCTATGAAAAGCATGAGATTAATGATCTTCTTTTTTGGTATGTTGAAAATGTGCAGCACAAAATATAAGAGCCAATAGAAGTTAGTTCGCAGCACTAAAACCGAAAGGCCAAACGATTGATGATGATATAACAGTGCGCCGTAGGCGCTTAAAAAGGGGATCCAAATGAAAAGATGAACATTATATTTAAACAAAAGCGCGTTCTTGTAGATCTTGTTATATCCATACAAAACAATGGCAAGCATTCCAAGTATAAGAACGATCTCCAGCATATTCAATTTGCCTTCACTTACCTTATCAAACGACCATAGCTTTATACTCACCAGTGCTATGAGCGCGACGATCCCATATTGAGTAAGTTCTTTTTTTTCTGCTACGACCATTTATTATACGTTTCTATTTATCAAAACTCTAAAACATGTATAATATGTTTCAAATACAAATTTAAAACAGCCACCTGTATCTTTAAATAAAAGCTCTTCGCCCTAACTGGCTGCGTTTGAAAATTATTTCCCTGCCAGAGATGATCTTTCTTTCCATTGGAGAATTTCCTGGTGCATACAGGGTGTAAAAGGGTCCGGTAATACATTGTGATCAGATTGTTGCTTTTCTGGCGGCGGCAATTTCATGTAATCTCCGTATTGCCGCTTCAGGCAATTATGCCAACCTTGTGGAATAAAAAATTCCATATCCTCAAATTTTGCTTTAACCAGTGTAGCAATTTCTTTCTTCTTAATATAATTATCTCCAAATTTTCTCATGCCAAAATACTGCAGGTAATTGCTTGCGTAAACAAGCAGCAGCGGAAATTTTGAAATGAGCTTTAAGACATTCGCCCTTCCTTTACTGTTAGTTGCCCATTTTAAAAATGCATTTTGACAAATGATAATAAAATTACTAGGGATAAATGCTTTGTCATATACGAATATGTCTATCTGCAAGCCCTCGTGCCATTTGTTATTTACACCATCAATATGATTATAGCTGGAATATTTATCCCGTAATCTTGCATCTACATTGCTGTTTTCAGGATAGTGAGTGTCAGTATCAGGATTTTGAAAAAACACATCGGTTGGTAACTCAGCAACAGCGAGCCGTACAAACTTTTCATAATTTTCGCGGGTCATTCCAAGATCAAGATCATCATCCCATGGTATAAATCCCTTGTGTCGAATAGCTCCAAGCAACGAACCTCCTGTTAAGAAGTATTTTATTCCATGCTTTTCACAGAGGTAGTCAAGAATTTTGAGCATCCTCAACATAACTAGCTGGCATTGCCGGTGACGAGTTTCACCTTGCTCCCTGTTGTCGATAAAGCGTTCGCTAAAATCCAAGTATTATAGTTGTTTTAAAGGTTATTTTAAAATCTTTCCCTGATTACGATTGGCTGTCCTTCTAACACGTCGAAGTCATCATAAAAACTCATCTTGATTATCCTTGACACTGCATCCGGCTGCATAATTGTAGAGGGGTCTTCCTGTGGCGCAAGAATTTTTCTCAAAGGAGTAGCCGTTCTTCCCGGACAAAACACAAATATCTTAATTGCATACTCCTTAAGTTCCTCAGCCATGGCCGCAGAAAAACTGATGATGCCACTCTTAGCTGCAGCATAAGCTGACCATCCTGGCCTAGGTGTTAAAGCAGCCGTGGATGAGATATTGATAATCTTTCCGCCCTTTGCCTTCATAAGACGAACGGCAAATTTTGTACATAAAAATGTTCCGGTCAAGTTTATATTGATCGTAGTGTTCCAATTTTCAAGAGTTGTATCCAGCAAACCCATAGGATTTACATAACCTGCATTGTTTACGAGGATACTTACAAATCCAAATTTTTCTTCGATATAAGCAAAGAAATCTGTGACAGATTTTTCTTCTCCCACGTCAAGATTTTTTATAAAATAGTTTTTCTTTCCCTTCAGCATCTCCGGGGGATTTTTCTCAATATCCCTGGAACAAAAGATTACTTTCGCACCGGTTTCTAATGCGGCAAGCCCGACTTCTAATCCAATTCCGGTACGGCTTCCCGTAACTATTACCACCTTGTCCGAAAAATCACTCATTAGAATTTATTAGGAGGTTAACAATAATGATGTCAATCTTACTGGTAATTTTTATATTGGATTCTCTTCCATTTACAAATTTTACCTTCTTACCCAGCCTGAACATAAGAATACCATCTTCCGTGGCCTCGAACTTGCTTTCTATTGCATCTTCGTGAGCCTTGATTAAAATTTTGGTATCGAAAAATTGGGGGAGTTGAATGTTCTTTAATTTTTTTCTGTCAAGAATATTGGTCATATAATCTTCACCCTCAGATACTGTAAACGGAATAGGAATGGTAGGTATTACTGCGTCGTCATTTTTATATGACAATATCTCCTGCACAAAATCTTTTGCAATAAGCGGCCGCGCTGCTTCATGAATTAAAACTCTTGACGTAGTTACTTTTTGTAAAGCGAGATACACCGATTCCTGCCTTGTTTTTCCACCTTCGATCAGCACTGCTTTTTTTATGTTATAGTGGCTTAGGTAATTACTATACTCCTCCATATAATTCACAGCACATGTGATAATTATAGAATTTACTTCTTCCATCCTATCCAGGATCTCAAGTGGCATTATAAAAAAAGGTTTCCCGTTTATTTTATAAAACTGTTTTGGATAATTAAGTCCTGTTCGCATACCTATACCAGCAGCCAGGAGTATAACGTCTACGGGTTCATTGCTCATATTATAAAACTTAAATTATTTAATCTGCTATCTTTTTATTTGTAGCCGTTTAACGTATAGAAGAACCTTCCGTAAGTCTATAACTTTGAATAGCATAAGCGAGCCCAAAAATAATATAAACCATGCGCTTGTTCTAATTAAAATGATCAATAGTGCCGGCATAGAACTGAACTTAAAAAAATACACCGGCACAAATGCCAGGATGGCCAGCCCGGTGGGTCTGATGAACGCCTTGAATATTTTTAAAGAGTCAAGGTGCAGAATTTTTTTATTGAAATAGAAATAATAAAATGACATCTGAATAATAATATAAACAAGGTAGCCGATCACCGCTGAACCCACTCCGAAAGTTTCCGCCAATGCAGCATTGATCACAATCGAAATAACGCACGCTATACTTGCGCTGTACACCAGCATCCTGGTTTTTCCTGTAGAGAGCACAAGGCTCGCGACCGGGCTGTTATGCAGAAACAAAATAATTGTAAAGACCCATAACGCCAGCCAGGGAGCAAGAAAGCTATATTTAGCGCCTACATAGAGACTCAAAATGTCATTGCTATTAATGATAACCGGGAAACATAATAAGCAAACGATCAGTGATGTAAGCTGTGTACCCTTGTATGCCATTTCAGCGATCTTTTCTGTTTGCTTCTGCTGTACAAGTTTGGTAGTAACCGGTAGTAAAATGGTAATAATGATACCACCTACCGAAATAATAAAGATTGGGAAAACTTCGATGATCCTATACTCAGATAAAATGCCGGCTCCTGCGAAACTGAACATGCTAAGCACGATAGGACGCGATTGGGTTGCTGTAAACTGGAATATGCCCATCGCAAAAATTGACAGGCTGTACCGGTAAATCTTTTTAAAATTGCGCCAGTCTCTTCCGGGCATGAACGAGCGGATGAGGTTGGAGGACTTTGCTTTTATATAGTATGGAATTACGAATACACTATTTAAAGTGGAAAACAGGAGAAAATAATTGAGAAGAGAAAATTGAAATTTCACAGTTAAAAAAATCAATGTAAGATTTGCAAAGCTCTTAATGATATTGATTTGCTGAATAAAATTGATGCGTTCGTTTGCAATTAATAATTGATTGAACACGGAAGTGCTCCAGTTGAGTATCGCATAAAAAGCCATTATAAAAAACATAGTTTGCAGAAGCGAAAATTGCTGCTCACTTATATGGAAAAGATTTCTTCCAAAGAATGCAAGGATTACTAATACAACCGAATTAATGATGCCAATTATGAGATAAAAGGTGATGCTCGTTCTGGAAACACTATGGATAAGTTCGTAATTCTTTTCAGCAATCCATTGAGAAAAATATTTTACTGCTCCTGTATTAATGCCAAGATTAAGCAGGTTCATGTAAGCATTGGTGGCAATAGCGAGAGTAAGAATACCGTAATAATCTTTCCCAAAATAGTGAAGCATTAAGGGGATCGTAAAAAACTTGACAGCAGCGTCGGTTACTTTTGAAATTACATTCCATATAAAAGACCCGGCAAAGTATCTAAGTCGACCCATTAATAATTTTTTCCATGATTTGGCTGTGCTTCTTACTTTTTACTATTACTATTCAGGAGCAACCCTTTTAGTTGGTTTATTATGATAAAGCTTTTTATCCCTCGTCCTTTTTCTTGAATCAGCAAGGAATCTTTTCAATGTGCCTAATGTATTTTTCAACCCCTTTACGATTGGATACTGCCTCATAAGTTTCATGTAACCAGTGCCATTGAAGTTTAGCAGGCCATCAGTAAGAAACTGCACAGCTAATATTCTGTAACCCACTGCCAGACGCCTTTGATATTGATAAGGCTGCATTTTTTCAATGCGCTCTGAAGCTACAGGCTCAGCCATAATACTACCATCATTTAAAGCTTTTTGTAACAATAATTCCCCGGCTGTTGTTCGGGCGATGGCAAGGCTTACACCTTCTTTCTCTTCAAAATCGGGATAACCATCTTTTGTTTCCCACGCATCCGCATAAACGATATCGGCCATCATGCCAATTCCATCGGGACATATCTTACACCGCGCATGCAACTGCCTGCCCAATACTTTGCCCCAGCTCTCTCTATAAGTAATTTTAATGGCCTTATCGTTTTTGAATTTTGCAAAGAAATAGCCAGGCCAACCGCCGCCTCTATATTTTAAAAAATAGGGTGGTTCAGGCTCGTTCGCTCTTTCGAGCAATTGAGATGTTGCATTGTAACTCGGCATACCCGCACAAAAAAAGGAAAAGAAATAGGCTATGCGATTTTGATAATCAGTGTTCACAGACAGGTAATTTTTAATACCTGCAATGTCACAAGGTTTCCCCACAAATGCGAAAATTTCAGTGCCCCGATCCAATATATCTTTAAGTTCGTTAAAGGTTCTTGAAGGAGCATATCTCGATGATGCATTTCTTATCACAGCACCCCTGTCGCGGGATACAAATAATTTATTCTCTATGGTTTCTCCTTCGATTTTACCAATATGCAATATGGCATCTACTATTTTATTTTCTAAAAGATAAATACACATCGCGGAAAGGCCACCGCCTGATGATCCCTCATTCCTTACTTCAGTATCTTTCGAACTCACGTTGTAAAAGGCATTTATATTTCCCCACACAAGGTTATCTTTTATTTGAGGTGCATATAAATTAATTGCAGGGCATACAGCACTTATCTGTTTCTCCACCTTTGCATCGCGACCCTTGGTTCTTATGGGTTCATAAAAGCCTTTTGAAGATAGATTCATCAGGTACCCTTTCTCTTTACCGATACTTTCACACAGGCCGCAACCTATACATAATCCTTCACGGTTTATCTTGTCGTACTTGTTTTTAGTTAGCAATAACATCTGATAGCAAATTGAGTAATTCCGATTTCTTTGAGCCCAAAAATTCATTCACCTCTTTTATCTTTTGCCCTAACTCAGCTCTTTTTGAAAAGGCGGTTTTCATATTATTAAACACATCTTCAATTTCAGAATTTACAAGGTCTCCATAAAATTCATACCCGAGTGTATCTCCGAACAGGCCATTGAATTTACGGCTGTATGCAAGCGGGTATACAGGCACGCCTGATGAAAATGAAGCAATGCATGAATGCATGCGGGCACCTGTAAAAAAGTCCATCCCACTGATAAATGATTTTGCTTCTATCGGATTTTTAAATACCGGTGCAAGCCTCGTAGCCGTATAAATTTTATTTACTTCATGGCAAACTTTTAAATCGTTTTCGAGTTTCTGGTAATTTGGACTTATTACATGTGCAACTAGGTAAACCACGTTGTTACTCTCGCTTAAAAAATATTCAATAATCCTTAATATAAGATCTTTGAAATTTGTCTTCAAGGCAAATTGGTTATTCTTTGTATATCCTCCATTCCAAAGCAGCCCTGAAATATTTATGCCAACATGCACCTTGCCATCCTGCAGCTTATTTTTTTCAAATGGCATAAAAAAAGCCAGGTCTACGAGTTCGTGCACTTCTTTTGACGGAAGGTTTTTTGCTATATAATCAAAACTCTGTCTATCTCGGACTAATGCAAGTTGTGCTTTATCTATGCTTTCTTTTGCTGCTTCCTGCGCTTCTGTGGAGTAGAAGGGGCCTATAGTTTGCGGAAGTAACACTTGTTTTTTACCTAATAACCTGAATAATTTTTTACTTCCGTTTATTTTGCGAAATCTTTCAATTCCATAAATATCTGAGAAGCTATCACCTTCGCCCATGTCAAACACTATGTCGAGCCTTGTAGCCTGGAACAATTGCTTCCATTTTAACAGCACAACTTTAAAGAAGGTTTTGAATGTACCTGTATAATCCCATGTAAGGTTTGTAATCGGAATTTCGTATTCTCCTACATGCAGTGTGTCTTTTTCCGGGCCAGAGCCATCAATTACGGTGTATGAAAACTCAATATTTTTTTGTTTGCTTACTTTTTCTAATAAATACAGCGAGGAATAGGCCAGGGCAGAGACTCCTAAATTTCCATTGTATGGGTTTGCCCATATAAGCCCCACATTGATTTTCTTCATTGATCCTTTTTAAATTTAGCTTGCGAATACATAACACCACTTTGCCTTTTTGCAAGCGCACTCATATTTTCAGGGGAAAAGTTTTGATGAAAAATGCTCAATGATATATTTAATTTAACGCACAGCCTCCTGTAAAAACAGGAATTTTGGCTGATATATTGTTCTCAGCGGTAAAGATAAATATCTTTCTTTCAAAACTTTTGATAAGCGCATAATTCACTAATGTTTATTAAATGAAAAGGATGAGAAAATAAATCAATAACGTTTATGGCTAATTCGCCAAATGTTGATTAAGGAGTTCGCCATGTGTTTCGGAACCATGGTTACTGCCTGGCGATAAGAATATTGACAATTTCGGTGAGTCTATTTGAGTTATGATGGAGTAACCAATAGAGCGAATGGTAACCTTAAATGTACGTACACCATCCACTTCGCTAGAAGATATTTTGGGTCCTTGATCAATTTTTTCAAGGTTGATTTTAGATTTTTGAACCTTTACCGGCGAAACACCTGCAGATATTGATTTCATAATTTCAATCTCAGCGTCTTGTATGATAACCGGCTTGCCTATCCAGTAAAGAAAATTAATTACGTCCGGAAAATTTTTAATAGTCGCTATTTGATCTTCATCGGTATGCACAAATATGTAGGAAGGTAAAATAGGAGCAGTCGTGTATTTTTTAATAAAGCTCCACTTGTTAGGAACAGCTACTGAAGGATAAAAGTTTTCAATCTTTCTGCGTGTTAAAAAATCGGATACTTTCTTTTCGCAGTTAATTCTTGTGTAAACACCATACCATTTTGCTTTCATAGTTCTTGTGGTTTATATTGTATCGCCTCTTGCGATACACAGCATGAAACTTTTTCCAAGCAATTGCAAATACAGAAATTAAAATGGCTTTAAAAAGGATTAAAGGTTTAAGAGTCTCTGGATAATATAATTAGGGGATCATCACATTATCGCATGATTAACAAGGAAATATTATGCCAATGAATTTTTTTGGGGATAAATTCTATTGAAAACATTCCGGCACGAATTTTTAAAACAAAAACTGGAATTAAATAATTGCCCGTTTTTCTATCAACTTCCTGTTTTTTTTCGCGGCTTTATTTCGCAAATTTGTCCAATATGAAGCAATAGTCTTTTGCTTAAAAAGCCCTCTTGGTTTCAAATCATTATATGCTATCACGACCTTACCAAGGCCTTTTATTTTAAGACTATCATCTAATTTCTTAATAAACATTTTTGGAGTATCGTTATGTCTTACAACATATAGGGTAGTATCACAAAGGTCGGATAGCAGGTACGCATCAGTGGCGGCATTTACTGAAGGCGAATCAATAATAATATGGTCAAAACTTTCCTCGAGGTATGCAATCAATTCCTCAAACTTTCCACTTAGAAATAATTCCGTAGAATTCATTGCGGAGGTGCCTGCCGCAATAACGAACAAGTTTTGATTAGATGTTTTCTTGAGTATTTGCTGTGGCAATATTTTATTCTCAAGAAAGTCCGACAATCCAGATACGCGGCTCAAATGGTAATTGATGGAAACCTGGGGATTTTTAAAGTCGGAATCGATCAGAACAACCTTCCTTCCCGATGAAGAAATACTCCTTGCAAGCATATCGCTGATAAAGCTTTTGCCTTCGTTAGTTATGCTGGAGGTTACTAATATTTTTCTGTTGCTAAAGGATTTATTGAAAAGTCCAAGGGCTACTTTCAATTGCCGGAATTGCGTAGCTAATAATTCATTTTTTTCAACTGATTGTGATATCGCACTTTCCTTGAAATGTGGGATCTCTGCTATCACTTGTACATTGGTATAATTTCGTACCTCCGAGGATGAAAGAATTTTATTAGTAAGAATATCTTTAACCGTTACATAGCCAATTGTTGCTCCAAACGCCAGGATAATCGCTCCCAGGTAAATAATTTTTTCACGCGGACTTACAGGGAAGAATGATGCCTGGGCACTCTCCACAATTTTACTGTCTGTTACATTAGATG